>JBBQYD010000282.1:0-7040 GCA_038209025.1 Verrucomicrobiota bacterium
CAGAAACAGTGAAGGTGCAGGTGCTGGTGTTTCCACTTGCGTCGGTGGCGGTGCAGGTAACGGGAGTTTGACCGACGGGCAACAGAGCTCCGGCGGGCGGGACGCTCGTGATAACCGGGGGAGGACTGCAGTTATCGGTGGCGGTCACGGCGGGGTAATAGCCTAAGACAGCCTCACATGCACCCGGCGGCGCTTCAAGCGTCAATGATTGCGCGCAGTTGATCTCGGGCGGAGTTTCATCTCTCACGGTTACCGTAGCGAGGCAGGAATTGGACGCGCCGCGGGTGTCGGTAACCGTGAGCATCACCAGGTTGGTGCCGGGAGGATAGGGTCCCTGGGGGGATTGGCTGACGGCGACGGCATCACCGCCATCCGGGTCGAAGGAATTATTATCCACGGAGGCATTGGCGGTGCCGCTCGCTCCGGCCACGACGGTTAAGTTGGTGCAGATTGCCTGGGGTGGATCGTTCAAGTCGATGATCAGCACGGTAAAACGTTTCTCAAAAAAGAGCCCGCCCGGATCGGTTGCCCGCACTCGGATTTGGTAGCTGCTGCGGAACTCGAAATTGAAGATCACCGCGGTTGTTAGAGCGTTGGAGGCGATGCTAAAAGCGGCGTTATCGGCATCCCCGGCGCCGGAGACCAGAGCGAACGTGTGGGTGTCGTCCGCATTAAGGTCCACAGCGGTGAGGGTCCCCACGGTGGTGCCGGGCGGCCGATCCTCATCAACTTCGGTGGAACTTAGGAGAATATCGGTGGGCTTATTGCTCGGAACCGTGAAGCTGGCCTCGGTGGCGAAAGGGCCGCCTGCAAAAGTTGTATCGATGGCCTGGACACTCCAGAAGTAGGTGCCATCGGGCAGGCCTTTGACGGTCCAGGCGTTGGTTCGGGTGCCGTTGCCTAACTGCACTACGCGGCGGAACCCATCGGTGGGATCGGCCAAAGGCGTAACCCTGTCGCAACTGCCGGGTGAGGATCCCAGCCGGAGGTTGTAATGAAGACCGCTCGTAGGGGTTTGGTTGTCGGTGGCGGGATTCCAGCTCAAGATGACATCCCTGCCGAAGAGCCGGGTGGCCAGGCCGGTGAGCACCTGAGGAGGCGAATTGGTTGTGGTTTCGGTGTTCCGGCCGAGATACGTTGTGGGCTTATTATTAATATCGAAACCAGTCAGGAGGAGATCGAGCTGCCTGCTCTTGTCATAATCCCCCCATGCTGCCGAACCGGAAGCCAGGCCGGGCAGCGCGGTTCCGCTATCAGTGAACGACCCGGCGCCCTGATTGATGTAAAGTAGAGACACCGGACCGCCGTCGCTGGTGCCCATTAAGAACAGGTCCAGGTCGCCGTCATTGTCGTAATCGCCCCAGGCGCCTGAACTGGACGAAAGGCCCGTCAACGTGGTGCTGCTCTCCGTGAGTGACCCGTCGCCTTGATTGGTATAGATTTTCGAAACCCGGGCGCTGCCGGTGGATCCGGACAGGAACAGGTCCAGGTCCCCGTCGTTGTCGTAGTCGCCCCAGCCGACCGAGCCGGTGGACACGCCCGTCAGGCTGATGCCACTGTCGCTGAAGCTCCCATCGCCGTTGTTCCGGTAAATCCGGGTGATTCGACCGCTGCTGCTGGAGCCTGCCAGGAGCAGGTCCAGGTCGCCGTCGTTATCGTAATCCCCCCAGGCTGCGGAGCTATAGCCTACCGCGGTCAGGGCAATGCCACTGTCGGTGAATGATCCCCCGCCGTCGTTCCGGTAAATGCGAGTAATCCTGGCGTCGGCGCTCCAGCCTGTGAGCACAAAGTCCAGGTCGCCATCTTTGTCGTAATCGCCCCAGGCGACGGAGCCGGTATAGACGCCCGGGAGCGTCGCGGCGATATTAGTGAACGTGCCGTCTCCCAGGTTGCGATAGAGCCGGGTGATCGGTGCGTAAGGGTAATCAAGTGTGGTAGCCCCGGTCAGCAGCAGGTCAAGCTGCCCGTCGTTGTCGTAATCTCCCCAGGCCACAGCGCTACGGTAAACCCCTGGCAGTGCGGCGGTATTCGTGAAGATGCCGCCGCCCAGGTTTCTGAAGACGAGGCACCGGGGGAGATTGTTGGTGTCCAATCCCGTCGCCAGGAAGTCGAGTTGACGGTCGTTGTCGAAATCACCCCAGGCGACAGAACTGTTGCACAGGCCGGGGAACGTCGAGCCGGCCTGGTTGGTGAAGCCAGCCTCCACCGGCCGCTCCAACAATCCGAACACCAGGACCGACAGGATCGCGGCGATTCGCCGAGCCCGAGGCCGGAATAGAGAATAGCTGTTCATAGCGGGATTTTTTTCAGAGGTTGCTGAGACTGAGCCAAACAGTGGCACTGAAGATTCATGGGAAAGCCGGTGGTTGTTTGTTTTCCGCGACCGCTTTGGAAGCGGGAACCGGGATGCGCGCAAGCAACTCCGGGTGTGCCTGCACGGATACTGATTCGCGTGACTCGCGGATCAACGCTTGCTCGAATTGCCGGCGCTTCTCCAACAGCAATCGCTGCCGAAGCGGAGCCTCGACCTGGGCAAACGGGATGACTGTGGACTCGCGCCGGTCCAGGAGTTTCACCAGATAAACACCCTTGGAATCGTGGATCACGTCACTGAGGCCGCCAGGATTCTTGATGGCAAACCCGGCCTCAACCGGTGCTGGGCCAAGCCAGGCATGGCCGCGGTTCTGTTCGATCCAGCCCACCACACCGCCGTTGTATCGCGTGGCCTGGTCTTCCGAGCAAGTGATGGCCAGGGCTCCAAAGCCCGGCGGGCCGCCAGTGCCTGTGGCCAGGGCTTGCTGCCGAGCCTCGGCCATGCGGCGCTGAAGTTCAGCGATTTTCTCGGGCTTCATCACCGGGTCGGTTTTGAAATAAAGCACCGCCAGGCGGACGGCCGCCGGCCGGGTGTGGCGATCCCGGTCAGCCGCGTAACTGGATTCAAGTTCGGACTGGGTCACCTCCGCTTGAGCCATGCGCGGGGCTAGTTCCCGTTCCTTTAGTTTGCCGATGACCAGGTTGCGCCAGGCCCGCTGAAGTTCCGGGTCTTTGTCCAGGCCGGCATTGACGGCCCGCACATAGAGGGCCTCCTGCTCGATCATCTCCTGCAAGAGAGCGTTCTTGTCCAGCGTCTCCGGCAGGGCACCCCCGCGGCGGATCATCTGCTGTTGGAACTGATCGACTCGAATTTCGCTAAACCCGACCTTGGCCAGAACTTGCGGGTCGGCCTTTTGGCCGCAAGAGAGAGGGAGGAGAGCGGCCGTCAAAAGGCTGGCGAGGAACAGGCGCGCCGTCTTGCTGCCAGCCTGCGCGGCGGGGTCCATTAAGGTCGTTTTCATGGCTGGAGCCTGACTCGAACGCGAATGTAACGCTGAGAAGCGGCGGTGGAGGGCAGGCGATCGCGGAAGCAGACCATATCCGGCTGGGCCGCAAACTCCGGCACTGCGACCTGTTCCACGAACAGGCTCCCGGACTGCCAGTTGACCAGGTCGCCGGAAACCTCGACCACGTATTCCAGATCGGTGGCGGCAACCCGCTTTTTGAATTCCACGGCCAGGTGGCCATCACGAATCCGGGGGCGTGGCAATTGAGCCTTGGTTTCCGCGCCATCTGAGAACGCAGGGTTTGATCCGAGCGAGTATTCCACCAGGTTAACGAGGCCGTCGCGATCCGGATCTTGGCCAGCCAGGAGAACCAAATCGGTGGTGGCCCCCGGCAGCGAGCGCGTCCGCCACAGGCTAAGGTTCAGGATGTCCTCCACCAGCCAAACCCGGCCGGTGCTGGCGGTCCCGAGGAGATAAGCGGAGTTCGGGTCGGGAAGGAGCCGGACTTCGACCGATTTGGCGCCGTTGAAGGGCGTCTGCCCGGTGATGGGCGAGATGGGGATCAAGGCGGACGACTGCGAAGGACTCAGCATCAGGAAACTGGAAACGTACTGGTAATCGACGCCATTGACCGCAGTGCCGGCGATCGCCAGACGCACGACGGTGTTGCGGCTCAAAGGACCGGTGCGGTTCACCAGCAGATATCCGGGTGTTGCCGCAGTGCGCGAGGCGACGGACTCGAGCGCCTCGATGGAGATCCGTTCGGGCAGATCGCCGATAGTGACCTGGGCACGGGAAGAAATTCCCAGGAAATAGCCGGTGCCTGGGAGGATCATCAACTCCGCCACTTCGGGTACTTCAACCAGGCTGTCGGTGTAGGGTTGCACCGCAATTTTGAGATTGGATTGGCCGGGGGCAAACGCGGCCGTGTTGCCCAGGGACGAAAAATCGACGCCGTTAACCGCAGCGCCACCGATGGAGAGATTGACGATGAGAGCGGTTTCCGCGGAACCGCTTCGGGTGAGGGTAAACTCTCCTGGAGTGGGGCCTTCCTCGCCGGCCTCGGCCCGGGTGGCAGTGACATTGATCCAAGGCGGGCCGTCGATGCCAATGCCGCGCGCAACCAAGTTGCCGTTCGCCCAGAGACCTTCCAGGTCCGATTGGCGCAGGACCGCGTTGAGCAGGGTGATTTCGGCGTTGGTGAACCCGGCGCCGGCGCCCGAGGTATTGATTTGCATCCAGGAATTGGTGCCCACTGTACTGAGCCGGACATAGTCGGCCAGGTTCCGCGAAGAGCCCGAAAGCAGGTCCGATAGGTCGAGCGTGTCACTCTCTGCCGCGTTGAAATCGACGATCGTGTCGTTGCCATCGCCGGCACTCACTACGAAGACGTCGCGGCCGCCACCGCCCGCCAAACGGTCATTACCTGGTCCGCCAATCAGGACGTCCGCCTCCATCCCGCCGCGGAGTTCATCCGCACCCGCTCCGCCTAGCAGGATGTTGGAGCGGTCCGGACCGTGGCTGGAGATGTAGTTGGTGTATTGCGGCCGCGTCAGACCGGCGCTCGGCACCGTGATGGCCACGGGCGAAGCCTCCTCCGAGGCATCCCAAACCACGCAACCGAACCACTTGCTGAGGAGTTGATGATTGATTCGCTGCCGTTCGGAGGATTTAAGGGCGCGATTGAAAATCAGGATTTCGCCGACCTGGCCACTGAGCAACTCCGTGGGTTGGTAAGCCCACGATTGGGAAGCCGAGTTATATTGCCCGACCGCCTTTCCGCCGACGGCGGACTTGGTTGCCAGGGCGGTTGTTTCGGAGCGCAGATTTGGGCCCGCCGACCAGAGACCGTTCACCTCCATGTTCGCCTGGGAGCCTAACTCCCATACGGAGGCTAACAGCCATTGGCCTTGAACCGCGCGGGGGCTGTAAAGCGCCGCGCTTTCCGTGGCGTAGCGTAGTTGCCCCGGGCGGAGGGGGTCGTCGCTCGCGGTCAGGCCGAGTTCAAATCGCGTCCCGCCAAGGATCTGTTGCCGCCCGCTGCCTTCGGCCTTGAACACCGCAAAAACCGTCCGCTCCCCCGGAGAAAAACCAGCGGCCTCATCGCCCACGGCCAGGCCCCAGCAAGCTCCATCGAAGCGCAGGCTTGGCTGGCCGCCGGGCGCATTCATTTCGAGCCGTGGCGGGCCGCCGCCCAAGGGGGCCGCATCAAAATGATTGCCGGAACGATCGGGCCAACCCAGCCCGCTGGCGAGGGCCGCCTGGGCGGCATCCAGCCAAAGCGCCGTCGTGCCGGCTCCACGAGTCGAAGCGCGGCTGAAAGCTACTGCCACCGTGCCGGTCGCCGCCGGGTGATTGGGATTTTCATCATTCACCATCAGTTCCAGGCTGGAGGTGCTGAGCGCGGAGTTCTGGTGACGGAAGATCAGGAGGCCTGCGTTTACCTCCGCCTGCGTGAAGGTATCGTTGGCGGCTAGTGCGCGGTCGGCGGTCGGTTCACCAGGATCTGCGGGCGCGGAAGCGTTGCGCAGGTAGAGTGTTCCGGCCGCGGGCGTGCTGCGGAGCGTGTAGCGCAAATCGGCCGGTTGGCTGTCGCTGTCGAGCACTCGCAAGCGGATGCCGACGGTGCCTCCCTCGATGGCCGGGATGCGGGTGCTCACGAGCTTCGGCGAGGTGTTGGTCGCATTTGGATCCGAGCCGGCCAGGAATTCTTTCAAATTCGAGGCTCCATCGTTGTCACGGTCAAGAGCGGCGTCGCCCGCGGCATACTTATCCAGGCCAAAGCGGTCTTCCCACCAGTCGGGCAACCCGTCGCCATCGGTGTCGGGCAGCGGATTAAACAGCTCCAGATCCAGGCGATAGGCGGTCGCGCGGGTGGCCTGCTCAAGGTGAACCGTGTCACTGGCCTCTCCCATGATACGTGCGGGGAACCCGTTCACTGTAATCTCCAAGTGCTGATAATCCGTCCCTCCCTGAGTCAAAGCCACGTTACCGGCGGGGACGGTTGCCCCCGGTGCCAGGGCATGATGCGGAACCTTGAGCCGGTAAGAGAATTCACCATTGGCAACGGGCTCAAGCGGGGTGGTTATTACGACCTGATCCCCTCCGGTCGCGGGCAGGATTTTCCAGATCAGGGTGCCATTGGTAAGCTGGTAAACCTGGCCGCTGGTCCGGTTGACGATCTGTCCGTAAAATAGGGTGGGCGGTTCCGGGATCTCCGCGCGCAGAGGTGGCGCTCCGGGGAAGAGCGGAATGAGGATCGCCGCCGCCAAAGCCAGGGGGCGGGCGAGAGAAAACCGCCCCGGGCCGATCGATTTCGAGGAAGATGTTTTCATAGGCGGTGAGAGTCAGTTTCCCGAGTAACCGTAGGTGTGGAAAAGCAGTTGAACATCTTTGATGCCGTCGCCATCGCGCTGGGTCGGGTTTCCCGGCACCCGCGCGCCTTCGATTAGCGTGTCCAGTCCTTCGTTGCCGTCGGCGAGCAAATGGCCGCCGGGGATGATCAGCAACCAGCGTGTGTTCCAAACCGATCTGCCGATGAGCCGGGTGTCGTAACTGAGCGCGTCGCCACTGGGATCGAAATCGGCAACGTCCTTCGCGAGGAAGCTGGAGAAGCGCCGGATTTGGCCGAAGGGCTCGGACAGGCCCTGGTAAGCGGGGATCCAGTAAGGGTCAGCCAGGTCATTGGTGCCGGTCCGGTGAGGCACGGGGATGGCCTGA
>JBBQYD010000283.1:0-6999 GCA_038209025.1 Verrucomicrobiota bacterium
TGGTGGGTCTCCGACCTCATGAAATCCAGGTTGGCATCCTGAAACGTCTCCGCGGCACCCCGATCAACCGCCACGACGTGGAATGGGACATGAAATACAACCCCGCGCCGCCTTACGATCTCCTGGGCAATCGCCTCATCCCCTTCCCCGAAATGCAACGCCTTCGCCGCTTCGCGCGTTATTGGGATCTCGTCGGCAACAGCGGCAATTTCGTCAGCACCACCCCTTTGATCTGGGCCGGCGACAACACGCCTTTCACCGCCTTCATGAAATGGAGTGACTGGCTCTTTGGGCGGACCAAACGAACGGACAGCATCGCGCTCCCACGCTTGATGGAATTGCTGTTTGAGTTCCTCACCAGGGAAGCCCGCCAGCCACTGTCGGTTGCGGCGACGGCGCTCTGGGAGGATTACCAGCGTGGCGGCCGGCGGGACAAACCGCAGTTCCTAAAGGATCACTTGCCAGCCTCCCTCCCTCCCGAGCGCCCGTCGCCCGCTCAATCTCCCCTGCCCAAACGGCAGGGCAGACACTTATCCGCCAATTCACCGCCGGATTGATCCCCGCGTCCGCTGCGGTTCACCGCTGGGACCTGCCCGACCGCCTTCCACCCACACGATCACCCGCCGCCTTGCATTTCCTTCCAAGCAGGCTTACAGGTTCAAGCAATGAACTTGGCTTTTGCAGCACTTGTCTACCTGTCGTTCGCCGCTTTTCTGGGCTGGGGCATACTGCTGGCACACAATGGCAGCTACTGGCTGTTGGTCGCCGGCGCGGCAGTTTACACCAGCATGCTCTACCTCATTGGCTGCCGTACCCCCCATCAGCAATAGACCCGGCCCCGCTGGTTGACTCCCACTTCCCTCGGCCAGCAACACCTTGGCAGACACCGGGCTGCCGCGAATTTGGATGTTGAAATTGCATTGCGCTCCTGCCGGGATTCCGCGTACACCAAGGCGGTCTGCACAATGAGAGCTGTAATTCAAAGGGTTTCAGAAGCCAGTGTCGCCATCGGCGGGGCGATCGCCGCGTCCATCAAAGACGGATTGCTGGTGCTGGTGGCGGTCGAAGAGTCCGACGCGCCGGACGACATCGACTGGCTCTGCGGTAAAATTGTCCGTTTGCGCATCTTCGATGACCAGCAAGGCGTCATGAACTGCTCGGTCGCCGAAACCGGCGGAGATATCCTGGTCGTCAGTCAATTCACGCTCTTTGCCAGCACGCGCAAAGGCAACCGGCCTTCTTACAGCCGAGCCGCAAACCCGGCGGTGGCCACCCGCCTCTATCAGGAGTTCCTGGCCCGGCTGGCTGCAACCCTGGGCAAACCGGTTCACGCCGGGGTGTTCGGGGCCGACATGCAGGTCAGCCTGGTTAACCACGGACCGGTGACCATCATCATCGATACCCGGCTGAAGGAATGATCCCCTCCGAAAACAGGTTGAATTTCCGGACCCGCTCGTAAAAACTCGTTTCATGAAGCATTCAACCAAACTGCGCAGGCAGGCCGCAGCCTGGGGCCTGATCCTGGCCCTGTGGGCGCTGCTGGTGCTGGCGTTCTCGGGAGCGCTTGTACTCGTCCGTGACCTGCCCTGGTCTGATGCCTTCCAGGTTTCCCTCCGTAACTGGTATCCCTGGGTTCTGCTTGCCCCGGTGGTAGCCTGGCTCGGGTTCCGTTTCCCGTTCGAGTGGGGGCGTCTTAAATCCAGCATTCCAATCCACCTGGCCGGCTGTCTCGCCTCTGCCTTGGTCATGGCCTTGATGGTGGGACCGCCGCCCAATCGCCTGAATCCTCTGCCAGGCCAGCCTCCCCGTCCTTTAAACGCACCCGCCCCCCGGTTTGACGAGAACCAGCGCCCCGCGCTCCGCAATCCGAGCGGAGGGCGCCCGCCTCTCAACCAGCCAGGAAATCAGTGGTCTCCGCCTGAGTCTCTGCCCCAACCCCCGTTCCCCCCGTTCCCAAACCGGGCCCCGCTCCCGCCCCGCAACCTGTTCCTCAACGCTCTCTTGCTCCATGCGCAAATGAGCATTCCCGTCTATTGGGTGATTGTCAGCATTGTTCAGGCGCTGAGATTCTATTACCGGTCCCAGGAGCGCGAAAAGAAGGCCGCCGAACTGGAAGCGCGCCTGGCCCAGGCAAAACTTGAAGCCCTCCACCTCCAATTGCAGCCGCATTTCCTCTTCAACACGCTCAATGCCATATCCATGCTCGTGCATAAGAATCCAGACGCCGCCGACGAGATGATTGCCAACTTGAGCGAATTATTGCGCGCCAGCCTTGATACTAAAGAAACGGAGATCCCCCTCGCCCGCGAGTTGGAGTTGCTTAACAAATACCTGGCTATTCAGCAGGTCAGGTTCGCTGACCGCCTGCGGATCGAAAGGCAATTCGATGCCGCGGCGCTTCAGGAACTGGTGCCTGCCCTCATCCTGCAACCGCTGGCTGAAAATGCCATTAGGCATGGCCTCGAGCCTCGCGCTGGCACCGGCCTGCTCGAAATCCGCGCCACCCGCCAGGATGGCTTTCTCCGCATTAGGGTTCGCGATGACGGCATCGGCTCTGCCTCGCCGGGCGGCGATGTCCCCGGGATTGGCATCGCCAATAGCCGGGATCGCTTGCGCGAACTTTATGGCGATGCCGCCCAACTTGTCCTCAGCAGCGCTTCCCAAGGCGGGTTCACCGCTGAAGTCATCATTCCTTTGCGCGCCGGAAATCCCCCAGGCCCGCCGAGCTAACCCCTTATGCGCATTGTCATCGCCGACGACGAACCCCTGGCGCGCGAGCGCATTCGCTCACTGCTGGCCCATGAACTCGATGCCCGCATTCTTGCCGAATGCGGCACTGGGCCTGATACCGTCAAAGCGGTCGCCTCTCTCGCACCCGACCTCCTGTTTCTCGATATCCAAATGCCGGGAATGGATGGCTTCGAGGTGCTGCGTGCCCTGGACAAAAACCGGCTGCCATTGATCATTTTTGTCACCGCGTTTGATCAACATGCCATTAAGGCCTTCGAGGTCCATGCCTTGGATTACCTGCTAAAGCCTTTCAAGCAGACTCGCTTTAAGGAGACCATTCAACGAGCCAGGACAGCGTTGCAGAACCAGCAACAGCAGACTCTCCCCGCCGATTTGATCAACTTCCTGCAAAAGGCCAAACCTCCTCGCCAATATCTCTCCAGGATCGCCGTCCGCACTGGTGAGCGCCTCTTTTTTGTCAAAACCAGCCAGATCGACTACCTCGAAGCCGCCGGGAATTACGTCGTGCTGCATACCGCCAAGGAAAACCATGTCGTGCGGGAAACCCTCACCGCCCTCGAAACAGAACTGGATCCTCGGCAATTTATCCGCATCAGTCGGTCCGCCATTGTAAACACCGACCAAATCAAGGAAGTCCAGCCTCTGTTCAAAGGCGAGCATGCCCTGATCCTCCAAAACGGCAAACACCTCACCATGACTCGCGGAACCCGTGAAATTCAGGAGTTGCTGAAGTTTTCCTGATCCTTTCACCCGGACTTTCCCCGTTCTCATCCCGGAAAATCGGGGACTCACCCCAAATACCCCCCGGTCCATCCCGTAACCGTGCCGCTCCGCGAAAACCAGGGCATATTAAACACGGAAACAGAAAGCCCAACCCAAGTTGGGCGGAGCAAAACAAAGTTAATGATTATGAAAAGATTAAATACAGTCGCTGTAGTCGGTGCGGTGCTCGGCCTGTCCCTGCTGGCCGCCGCCGCCCAACCTCAAGCCGGTCCCCGCGGACCTCGTCCTGGGATGCAACCCCACCCTCCCGGTCCTCCAGCAGTCATTGCGGCCATCGACGCCAACCATGACGGAGTCATCGACGCCGCCGAGATCGCCAACGCCACGGCGGCGCTGCAATCCCTGGATAAGAATGCGGACGGCCAACTGACCGCCGATGAGTTCCTCGGCGGACCGCCTCCCGGTGAAGGGCCTCGCGGTCCACTGCCCAAGGAACTCCTGGAGAAATATGACACCGACCAGGATGGAAAACTCAACGAAACCGAGCGCGAAGCGTTGCATGCGGATATTCAAGCCGGGAAAGTGCAGCCTCCCCCTGCCGGCCGGAACGGACCCAAAGGCCCGCCTCCTCCGGAACTGCTGCAGAAATATGATGTCGATAAAGACGGTCAATTAAGTCCCGACGAACGCCAGGCCCTCGACAAGGATGTCCAGGAAGGCAAGGTGCCGCGCCCGCCACGCCCGCCAAGAGGCCCGGGCTTTAATCAACCGGTCCCAAACGCTAACCAGTAAGGAACTCCGGTGCCCGCCAAGTGCCCGTCCCAGACGGGCACTTGGCCTGTACAGCGCCCAACGCCAAGGGGTCCCCGCGCGTTGACCATGGGTTTTGCAGGGTCGAACGAAGCCGCGTCCATTTGCCGAAGCTCCCACCCCACAACGACAATGCTTGGCTAGCGCGCTTGCGGCTTGTGCGCTCGTGAATTAATTGGCAATCTGTCTGCCATTCGTATGGTGACTGATATTGGAACTAGAAACTGAATTTTATGCCAAAAACTCAAAAGAAGCACGTTCGCACACGTGAGGACCTTTCCGAAATGCCGGATTGGATGAAGGAGAAGCAGTGCCCACATAAGAAAAAATACATGGCGGGCAAGCGCATCCTGCCCAAGAACATCACCGGCAAGGAAAAACTCTCCTACCTGGTCGATGAAGTCTTCCTTGCCTACAACTCGGCCCGGCTCAAGGAAGCCTGTCAGTTGTTTTCCAATCGCATGCTGGCACCCGATGTCACCATCGGCATGACCATCTCAGGAGCGTTAACCCCGGCGGGCCTGGGTTGCTCAAGCATTATTCCCTTGATCAAAGCGGGCTTCGTGGACTGGATTGTCTCCACCGGAGCCAACCTGTACCACGACATGCATTTCGCGCTTAACTACCCCGTGCATGCTGGAAGCTTCAAGTTCGATGATACCGATCTGCGCGATAATGATCTCGTCCGCATTTACGACGTCGTCATCCCCTACTCCGACGCCCTGATGGCTACCGACGATATTCTGCGCGAAATCCTCGTCCAGCCCGAGTTCCAAAAGGAGATGGGCACTGCCGAACTGCATTACCTGCTAGGCAAGTATTCCGCCGAATGGGAACGCAAAAATAAGCTCAAGGATGTTTCCGTTCTTGCCGCCGCTTACCGCGCGGGGGTGCCCTGCTACACCTCCTCTCCGGGAGACTCAACCATTGGCATGAACGTCGCCGGTGTCGAACTCCGCGGCAACAAGCTCCGCGTCAACCCGTCCATCGACGTCAATGAAACCACCGCCTTTGTCCTGGCGGCCAAACGCGGAGGCGGACGCAGCGGCGTGGTGCTCTGGGGCGGCGGCAGTCCAAAGAATTTCATGCTGCAAACGGAACCCCAAATTCAGGAAGTTCTGCGAATCAAGGAATTCGGCCAGGATTTCTTCATCCAGGTCACCGACGCCCGGCCCGACACCGGCGGTCTTTCCGGCGCAACGCCAAGCGAAGCCGTGAGTTGGGGCAAGGTGGACCCGACGAAGCTGCCCGATGCCGTGGTGTGCTACACCGATACCACCATCGCGATGCCACTCTTCACCCATTATGCACTGGCCAAACACAAGCCTCGCAAGCTGCGCCGGTTGTATGATCAACGCGATAAAATGGTCAAAGCGCTCACCAAAGAGTATTTCATGCATAACAAAGTGAAAATGCTCGACGGCAGCGAACCCGTGTTCGATTAACCTCATCCAGAATCAATCAGGGCCGGGCTTCCAGCCCGGCCCTTTCTGCTTGCCCCCCAAATGCCCACCGGCGGATACCGCATCGTAAAACTGGCTAATGGCGCCCACAGCGTCCATTCCCTCGTACATCACGAGACCTTTCATCCAGTTGTCGGCCCCGTCGCCGAAGCCGAGGCCTTGTATGTTCGGCAACTGCAAATCCAGGGGCGTTTTTTGGAGAGCCAGGCCGCCGGCGAGGAGTTCGTGATTTGGGATGTGGGCCTGGGAGCCGCCGCGAATGTGATCACGGCATTCCGGGCGCTGCGCGAGACCAAGGGCAGACTGCGCGTGTTGAGCTTCGACAACACTCCCGATCCATTGGGGTTTGCGCTGGAGCACTCTGACACTCTCAACTACCTGCAAGGTTACGAGACCCATGCCCGCGACCTGTTGAATAACTCGCGGGCGACTTTCTCGGATGGCGCATTGGAAATAGCCTGGGAATTCCATCTCGCGGACTTCCCCGCGTTGCTGCAGAAGCCCCAGGCAGCCCAGTTCGCCAAACCCCATGCGGTGATGTTTGACGCGTTCTCACCGGCTCGAAATCCCACCATGTGGACCCAGCCGGTTTTTGCCAGCCTCTTCCGTTTGCTGGATTCCAAGCGGCCCTGCGCACTGCCGACCTATTCCCGGAGCACACTGTTGCGCGTGACCTTGCTGCTGGCTGGATTCTACGTCGGAGTGGGCCACGCAACCGGGGAGAAGGAGGAAACCACCATCGCCGCCAATACCCTGGACCTGATCCCTGAGCCCTTGGACGCGCGGTGGCTCTTGCGCGCGAAACGGTCCCACAGCGCGGAGCCTCTATGGGAGCCCGTCTATCGGCAATTGCCCCTGCAACCGGGCACCTGGGAACGGCTCAACGCCCACCCTCAATTCCGGAAATAGTCAGCGAGAGGAAGAACCGTCGGCGGCCGGGGAGGCGGTTTGAATGCCGCTTGGTGCCGCCCCGGATCTGCCCCCCCCAACCAACGCCGCAAATATCGTCACCCACGAACTGTGAAATCAGGTCGCCAAATCTTCAACTTAGGATCTGGTAATAAATAAAGGTATCAACTATTGAAGAAATGGACTATGATGGCTTTCCATAAGTTCCATTGCGGCGCTAAAGCAGAAGTTCCGTTCGATTTGGCCGCTTCTTGACGAGCGGACCCGGCGCATCATGGCGGCAAACGAAGCTCTCGGACTGGGTTACGGCGGAGTATCAGTGGTTCACCGTGCCTGTGGCTTG
>JBBQYD010000284.1:0-6961 GCA_038209025.1 Verrucomicrobiota bacterium
TTCGAATGTCTGCTACATGGTGCGCGCAGTGAAGCTGGAGGTCTCCGGAAGCGGCAGTTATTACAACGCCAGCCAGGGCGTTTTTGCGGAATTTGTAGCCCCTCCAAACTTGCCGGTGCTCACCATTACAGCGCAGGATACGAACAAGGTTTACGGCGCACCCATACCGGCATTTACCGTGGCCTACACCGGGTTTACCAATGGCGACACGCCGGCGAGCTTGTCCTCCCTGCCCGTCCTGACTACGCCGGCCACCGAGGCTAGCCCGGCGGGGACTTACCCGATCCAGGTGAGCGGAGCGGTGGCAACGAATTACACGCTCCGGTTCGTCGATGGCACGCTGACGATCCTGTCGGCAGCCGCAACCGGCGCGCTAACGTCCTCGGCCAACCCGTCCTGGCCCGGTCAACCCGTTTCCTTCGATCTGACGCTCAGCGCGATGGCGCCCGGCGCTGGCACGCCGACGGGACCCGTGACCTTCAGGTTCGACGGGACCAATGCGGTGGGACCGGTTTCCCTGAGCAGCGGGACGGCGAGTTGCACCAACTCGAGCCTGGCGCATGGGGTTCACGCGATTACGGCGGAGTATGGCGGGGATGGAAACTTCACCGGGTTCACCAACGCACTTTTACCAGCCCAGGTGATTAACACCCCGCCGGTGGCTGGCACGGATACTATCGAGCGCCATCCGGCAAACGGAGCGAAGGTGGCGATCACCACGCTGCTGGCCAACGATGCGGATGCGGACGGGGACCCGGTTGCCTTCGTGGGTGTCAGTGGCGTCAGCGTTCACGGAGGCACCGTCGTCACGAATGACCATTGGGTTTTCTACACGCCCGCGCCCGGGTTCACCAACGTCGATACCTTCGGATACACAATCGGCGATGGCTTCTCGGTTCAGCCGGCGACCGGAACCGTCATAGTCGGGATTCGGGAAGATGATGGGCCGCAGCCATTCCTGGACTTCATCGGTCTGGGCAATGGAACGAACCTTATTCGCGGGAATGGCATTCCCGCCCGGACCTACCGCATTCAGTTCACGGATGAATCTCCGACCGCCAACTGGCAGCCGTTGGGCACGACGGCGTCGGACCTTTATGGTATTTTTGAGATTTTTGACACCAACGGAGCGCCACAGCGGTTTTATCGATCAGTGAATCCATGAAGCTGTTGGCGCTCCCAATGAGGACGCGTTTTACCGCTTCCGGCTCACCGGCGGGAGAGCATGATTTCGGGTCAAAGTTAGCGAGACGGTCAAACTTGGGAAAACTATGAAATTTAACCGCGCAAGCCCTGCTGAGCACACCCGCCACCGCGGGCAGTCCGGCGGGGAGCTACGCGATCACCGCCAGCGGAGCGAACAGTACAAACTACACGATCTCGTATGTGGCGGGCTCGCTCACGATCTCGAAAGCGGCCAGCCTTGGTATGGTGGGCTCATCCAGAAATCCCTCGCCGCCAAGCCAGGCGGTAGGATTCACCTTCACCTTAAACCCGGTTGCGCCCGGGGCCGGCACGCCCAGTGGTTCGGTGCGGTTCTTGATCGACGGCGTTCTCGCGGGTTCGCCCGTCACCTTAAGCGGTGGCACGGCTACCTATAGCACTGCAAGCCTCAGTCACGGCACCCATTCGGTGACGGCCGAGTACGCGGGAGACGGAAACTTCACCGGAGCGACCAATGTGTTATCGCCAAACCAGTTGATAAATGCGCCCCCCGTGGCTGGAATTGATGTGGTGCTGCGTGATCCGACCAATGGCGTGAAGGTCCCCATTGCCGCCCTCCTGACGAATGATTTCGATGCGGACGGAGACCCGATCACATGTATCAGCGTGAGCGCCACCAGCGCCAACGGCGGCACCGTGGTGAAGAGCGGCAGCTGGGTCTTTTACACGCCGGCACCCGGATTTACGAACAGCGACACCTTCACCTATACGATCAGCGATGGTTTGGCAGCGTCGCCTATCACGGGCACGGTTGCCGTAAATATCAGGGTTGACAATGGCCCGTCCCAGAACCTGACCATCCACGACTTAGGGGGCGGCGCGTATCTCATCCGCGGAGACGGCATTCCCGAGCGCGCGTATCATCTCCAGTATGCGGACGACGCCCAGGGCATCAATTGGCAGCCGCTCGGAGAGGCCACCGCGGATCCCAACGGCCTCTTCCAATTCACTGATTTGAGCGGGTCTTCCCAGCGGTTTTACCGTTCGGTATACCCATAATCATTGCCCAGTCCTGGCTGCCGAGTTGGCAAATCTGCCCGGCGGGTCCGGTCTCTCCCGAGGGAGACGCTTGTGATCCGCTCAATTGGATGGGCTGATCCGGAAGTGGCCGCGTCCTTAAGGCTCCGATGGGACACGCCACACGAGACAACCATTCCTCCAAGCCGCCTGGAAGAATCGTGGCTGGGTGCCGTATTTCTGAACCTGCAAGGTGCATATTTATGAATTGTTAGACAGAAACAGAATCTTTGTCTAGGAAGTCTCGGGTCATCTTGGTTCACAATTGGGACATGACGAAAATAGTGAAACGCTGAGATCCTGAAATGCTGAAATTGCGAACGGCACGAATTTTCACCGAGCTTGCGTTGATGCGCCAAATTGAAGCAACCCCACAAGTGTGATGCGCCGCAACTCTCCACGGTTGATTTGACTTATCGACCCAATCAAATAGATTTGAAGCTGACTGTGAAAAAAAGCTCTAGCGCAGGAAAGGAAACAAGGATAAATGCTGGCAAGTCGTTGACGGGGCAGAGGGCCAGGCCTGCGGCGCCGGTCGCCAAGGTTTTCATCGTGGAGGATCACCCCGTTTTTCGCCAGGGTTTAGCCCAAATGATAGAGGGGGAGGAGGACTTCTCAGTGCGCGGCTTCGCGCAGGATGCTGAAACCGCTCTACCGGCAATCCTAAGGGTGAAGCCCGACATAATCCTGGTGGACCTCACCTTGCCCGGCAAGAGTGGCCTGGAATTGATCAAGGAAATCCGTTCCCAGGATACGAACATAAAGATACTGGTCATCTCCATGCATGATGAGGCGCTCTACGCAGACCGGGTGCTCCGGGCCGGGGGTGATGGCTACGTCATGAAGCAGGAAGCGCCGGACGAGATTATTCATGCGATCCGCGACATCCTTGCGGGCCATCTCCACGTGAGCGAAGCGGTGCTAGCCGCCCCAAAGAAAGCCTCGAAGGAGAGCCTCGCCCATAGCAAACGCCGGCTCGATCAGCTATCCGACGAGGAACTGGAATTCCTGGAATTGGCCGGGCGCGGCAAAAGCCACAAGGAAATGGGTCGTGAACTGAAAGTCGGACCAAGGGCCATCGCCGCCCGGTCTCTGCAGGTTAGAAAGAAAATGGGTTTCAAGAGCGCCGATGAACTGCTGCGCTACGCTGTCTGCTGGGTGGAGACGGGCGCCTCTTGAGCGCCCTCCTGCCGGGCCCGGACCGAAAACCCTGGATGCGGCCCAGTGGGGGGCAGCCAGAACCTCTCTCCAGCTACCCAGCCACTGCGTAAGGAACACAGACCGTAATGGTGGTCCCTTGGCCGGGTTTAGATTGGATGTCGCACGTTCCTCCCAGTGCGGCCGCGCGCTCCCGGATGTTGGTCAGGCCAATACCCTTTCTCCGGCCTTTCTTTACATTGATTCGGCTGGGATCGAAGCCGCACCCTTCATCCCGAATTCTTAGGTGAATCGATCCGGAAAGCAGCGAGACGCTCAATTGGACCTGCTTCGCCTGGGCATGTTTATGCGCATTATTCAGCGCCTCTTGCACGATGCGGAAAAGGTTCAATTCTGCCAATGGAGGCAGGCGGTGCTCGAACCGGGCAATGCGGCATCTGACCTTTGTATTTGTTCGCGTACCGAACTCCCTGCAAAAATTGGCGCAGGCAGCGGCAAACCCGAGCTGATCCAGATCCGTGGGGCGCAGGTCGTGGGCAATGCGGCGATTTTCCTCAAGCGCCCGCACCAGCAGATCCCGGCAGCGCGCGAGGATTTCTGCGGCCGAAGGGGCTGCCGCGGCCACCTTTTCTTCAACCCGTCGAAGCCTCATCTGGACAGAGGCGATCAACTGGTTAACGGAATCGTGCAATTCGCGGGCGACACGCAGGCGCTCCATTTCCTGGGCCTCGATGATGCGCCCGGGCAAGGTTCGCAACTCTTCCTCAATCTCCTTGCGTTTGGTGATGTCGATCATCAGCACGAGCAAATGAAGCTCGCCGGAACTCGTGAACGGAGCCATGCGGCATTCAACCCAGGCCTCCCGGCCGAAACTCGATACAAAGTAAAGTTCCTTCAACTGCGCCTGCCTGCTGCTCAAAGCATCCTCAGCCACCTGCAGCCAACCGTACTTTTCCCAGGATGGGATCTGAAGGTAGTTTTGGAGCATCAACTGCTCCGGAGTGCCACCCACGATGCCGGCCACCGCCGCGTTCGCAAAGATGCATTGGCCGGAGGGGCGATAAGCGGCGATGCCCACCGATGAACTCCCCAAAATAGTCAGGTTTAATTCCATCGCATCTGCCAACCGTTGCTGCGTGCGTTTGCGCTGGGTGATGTCCTGTATGGTCCCTTGGTAATAAAGAACCTCCCCGGCCGTATTGCGGACAATCCGCGCGTTGAGGCTGCCCCAAATCTTTGTTCCATCTTCACAGTTGGTCTCGATTTCAAAGCCATCGACCGAGCCTCGATCTGTAAGCAATCGCACCAACTCGGCTCGCAATTCCGGCCTGGCATACAGGTCTCGTCCGAGAACCCCTACCCGGGCGATCATTTCATCGGACGACCCGTAGCCATGTATTCGAGCCATGGCAGGGTTTATGCACAGAATCTTCCCGTCCAGTGAGCTCGTGAAAATTCCCTCGCTTGCATTCTCGACGATGCTGCGGTAATTGGCCTCAGCCTCACACAACGCGTCCTTCAGTTTGATTCTCCGCAAGGCATTGCCACAATGATCCGCGAGCGCCTGTAAAACCTCCAAATCCCCGTGGGAGTAGGCTCCGGGCGTATAGCTTTGGATGGATAGCAAGCCAACCACCGCCCCGTGCGAATGGATCGGAACATACATGCGGCAAGCCGCAGGCCTCTTCACATCTCCAAACGGAATGCCGGTGGCAGGGGGCTGGAGGTCCTGGCCGCTATTGATCAGGCGCGCGCCTTCCTTTAACACCAGCAGCATGAGGGGTGTGGGTTCGAGTAATTTCCGCGATGGCACCCGCTGCCGACGGCCATCGATGGTGTCAAACACCAGCACGTGAACGATTGTGTTCGTGTCTGCCGAGAAGGTGTCGATATAGCCGGCATCCCATCCGAACAGATCCGAGGCAATTTCCATGATGACGTGGGCGGATTCCTCAACCGCAACCGCCCCGCTCAACCGGGATCCCAGTTGGGAAAAAGCCGCGATTTGCCTGGCATTCCGTTTTTCTTCTGAGATGTTCCGCGCCACCCCAAGCATGCCGATCCTATCGCCCGCATTGCTCTTGATCAATGAGGTGTTGAGGAACACCGGGAAATCGGAACCATCCTTTCGGCGATTCACAAGCTCGCCCTTCCAGCCTCCGAGGAGGGTTCGGTCGTAAATGAGTTTACCCAGGCCCGGGGGGTTCAGGGGCGACCTCAGAAACTCCGGTGTTCGGCCCAGAACCTCCTCCTCCCCATAACCGTAGGCTTGGAGAAAGGCCCGGTTGACGAATATGAAGCGGTTTTCACTGTCGTAACGGAAATATACTGGTGAGCGCCATGCACTGCATCGGCCAGGAGGCGGATTTGCTTCTCGTTCCGCTGGCTTTCAGTGATATCACGGACCACCGCGACCAAACCGCCGGGCTTGCCGTTCCGAGCCAACGACAGCATGAAGTCCAGTTCCACCGCCAGCGGAATGCCGTCCTTTCTTGCTCCCTGGTGCTCTGACTTGAACGGGCTTCCCCTTTCCACTGTCGCAGCGATGTTCTTCCGCAACCGGCGATGTTCCCCGGGCGAGATCAAATCGAAGAGGGTCCTCTGCACCATCTCCGCCGCGGAGCCGAACCCGAAAATGCGCACCGCCTGCGGATTGACGGAGACCAGCCTGCCATCCCAATCAACGGACATTACCCCGTCGGGAAGTATTTCGATCAACTGCCGATAATGCTGCTCGCTGGCTCGAAGCGCGGCATTGGCATTGCGCAAACGCACCAAAGTGTGGATCCGGGCCAGCAACTCTTCCCGGCCAACCGGCTTTACCAGGTAGTCGTCCGCGCCGTCCTCGGCACCCTGGAGTTTGTCGGCACCGCTGGTCGCGTAGCCGGAAAACAGGACTACACTCACTTCCGTCAGGCCAGGTTCTCGTCTGATCTGTCTGCAAACCTCCAAGCCACTCAAGTCAGGCAGCATCAAATCCAGCAGGACAATCTCCGGGAGCCTATCACGTGCCAGTTGGAGCGCCTCCTGTCCCGTTGCGGCGGTCCAAACCTCATGCCCATCACTGGCTAGAATCTCAGAATAGACCTCCCGGATATCCCGGTCATCATCCACGATCAATATGCGGGCTGTCTTGCTCATACATAGCTCAGGATTGAACGCGAACGTTACGGCAAAGGCATGCAAAGTCAATCCCTTGTCGACGCCCTCATTGGCTTCGTAATTCGGGGGAGTGTAATGACGGTGCCATCTGCCACAGCCGCATTCAGGTTAACTCGAGCTCGTCGGCGTGCAGCTTTATGGCGGCAGCTTGCCCGATGAAATCCAGGCGAAGGAGCACGGTAGTCATGCCATAACGCTGTTCCACCCACCCCTCCAGGCCGCGCAGAGCGCCATATTTCACCTTAACTCGGGAACCTGCCCCTATATTCGGTGCCAGGAAGACCTCCACATCTGCTTCCAGAGCGGTCAGGATTTCCCCGAGTTGGCCAATAAACAGCCCCTGGTCATGCACCTCCAATAAATTCGCGACGTAATCGCTTTGAAGCACCACCTGCCTTTG
>JBBQYD010000285.1:0-6934 GCA_038209025.1 Verrucomicrobiota bacterium
GGTGAGCATGTAGCCGTCGGATTCGGTGGCGCTGCGAACGCGACCCAGCGCGTCGTAAGAGAAGTTGCGACGGTCGTTGGTGCCGGGCAGCGGGCCATCAATCCAGCGAAGGTAGCCTTGGGCATCGTAGTTGTAGGTCCATGTGTGGCCGAGCGGATTGCGCGTCGTGAGCAGTTGGCCCCGGCCGTTGTAGGCCAACGCGTTCGTCTGGCCAGCGGCATCCACGATGTTTGTTGGCAGGTGCCGGGAATCGTAGTCAATGTGCAGGAGCAGGTCGTTGCCGCTGCCAGTTTGGCGGACTTCCACCAAGTCCGACTGGTTGGAGGCGTAGGTGTAGCTGAACGTGCGACCCACGGGATCAACCGTCTTGGTGGGCTTGCCCAGCTCGTTGTTTTTGTATTGGTAAAGTTGAGTGCTTCCGTCATCCAGCAAACGGGCCACCTTGCTGGGAGCGCCGGACGAGCCGACAAAATGCGGGTCGGTCTGGCCGGGGTAGTTGAACCAGATGCGACTTTCCAAAGGTTTCTTCAGGCTCTCCAGGATGCCAGTGAGTTGATATGAGCCTTCCACCAGCCAGTGGTAAAGGGTGACGTATTTGACGGCGTTATTCGGGTCTGCAAGCACAGCCTGCGTGGCCCGCTTGTCCATATAAACCGTGTTGCGGAAATGAAGATTCTCGTTCCCGATGAGTAATGGAACCACCTTGCTACCTACGCGCACGGAAGACGGCGGCGCGCTATCTTCAACTTGGGCGATTCCGGTAGTTGGGTCCATCAGCCACATCGCCTCGACTTGGCCGTAGGGATCCGTTGCCTTAAGGAATCGGTTCAGACCGTGCTGTCCCCCACCATCGCCCTTTGCGAAGGTCGTTGTGCCGTAGGGCGTGGTCAGATGAGTGAGGAAGTCGCCAGTGGTGTAGGTGAAGGAGGAGGTGAGGTTGCCCATGTCCGTAATCGTGAACAACTGGCCGGCGGCATTGTAGGTGAAACGCGTCGGTCCCTTCTGATAGATGTGCAGGTCAAAGGGGATCCCGGCTTTTCGCAGGGCGGAGGCGAACTGGATGCTGTTCTCCACGGGCACCACCGTATCCTCGGCAGTGTGCCAGACGAAGCAAGGCGGCGTTTCCCGGGTGACTTGCTGTTCATTGGACAGCAGGCGCACCAGTTCGGGCGTCGGCTCCGGCCCCAGCAGGTTGGCCCGGGAACCCTTATGCGTGAGATCACTCTCCATGGTGATGACGGCGTAGCAGAGGATGCCGAGATCGGGCCGTGAGCTGACCCGTTCAATGGGATCGGTGGCGTCGGGTTTGCCGGCGTCAAAATGGGTGACCAGCGTGGATGCCAGGTGCCCTCCGGCGGAAGAGCCCATCACCCCGATGAGTTGGGGGTTGAGCTTCCATTCAGAGGCGCGGGCGCGCACGGTGCGTAGCGCGCGCGCCGCGTCCTGGAGCATGATGGGATGCTTGTAACCGCCCGAGCCAAGCCGGTATTTCAGCACAAACCCCGCGATGCCCTGTTCATTGAGGAACCGGGCGTAATCGGGTCCTTCATGGCTCGCCAAATGGGCGTATCCGCCGCCGGGGCAAATGACCACGGCCGCCCCGGTCGCCTTGGCGGGATCAGGCAGGAAGACGGTCAGCGTGGGAATGTCCTTATCCGCCTGGCCCAGAGCGCCGGGCGCGCCATCTGGCCACAAAGGAAAGGATTGGTTGGTTTGGCCTCGGCCAGACAACAGGCTGCCAAGAATAAACAGGCTCATGAGAAGTTTCTGCATGCTGATGGCAGCATAGCTGTGGCCGGGGGAATCGGAAGGGAAAAGTGATTGCGGCCAGGGGATGCCGGACGGACACGAACTGCAAACCGGGCGGGAGACATGGCCGTAGAACGGCGGACGGGGGCTCGCCGCCGCCACACCGGTCACGGAACGCCTGGTTTGGGCAACTCGGCGCTGGGGCCGGCGGTCATCGGATCATGAAACAGGAACAAGGAGCGCCCGGCCAGAATGCAGTTGTGATGCCGCAGCGGGACTTTTCCGGCGCGCCGGCCATCCACCCAGGTGCCATTTTGAGATTCAAGGTCCTGGACCTCAAAAGCTCCGCCGCTGCGCACCACCAGGAAGTGGCGCCGAGAGAGCGCGTCATCCTTCACGATGACATCGGACGAGTCATCACGCCCGATGGCCATCGGCTGTTCACCAACGTCCCAAGCCTGGGCTTTGAGACCGTTTTCATCCAGCAACCACAAGCTAGCCATAATATGAATTACCCCGAACCATGATGTTCATCGCCGCGCGTGCTCTGTCGAGCATTTTCGTCCGCGACCTGGCGTCCCCCAGGTAACTGAATGGTTCCTATGCCGCCCTGGAAACGGATCAGGCACATGTTGGAATCTTCCGTTGAGCATGATGCTCCAGTCAGATTCCACTATCCCAGACCCAGCTCCGGCTGCCCCGCACCTACACGACGGAACGTGGCCGTGGATAGCTTCGGACTGTCCTCCGCGAGGCCGGCTTTTCTGCGCGCGACATGGAACATTTGCGACACCTGATCGGCGAGTATTCCCTGCCCACGCATGCGGGCTCCGAAGCGTGAGTCGTTCAGTTTCCCGCCACGAATGGCGCGGATGTGTGACAGCACTTTTTCTTTGCGATCCGGGTAACATCGCTCGAGCCAATCCTCAAAGAGGGTTGCCAATCCAAAAGGCAGCCGCAGCATTTCATAACTGGCGAAGCTCGCGCCCGCGTCAGCCGCCGCCTGAAGAATGGCCGGCATTTCGTGGTCGGTGAGGCCGGGGATCACCGGGGCGGCCAGAACCCCGACCGGGATGCCTGCTGCTGCCAGTGACCGGATGGCGGCGAGCCGGGCCAGGGGCGGTGAAGTGCGGGGTTCGAGCACCGAGCGGAGCTGGGAGTCCAGACTGGTGAGCGAGATGAAAACCACCACGGCCTGGCAAGCGGCGAGTTGACGGAGCAGATCGATATCGCGGGTGACGAGGTGGTTCTTGGTCACGATGTCCACGGGGTTGCGAAACCTGGCGAGCACTTCGAGGCAGCGGCGGGTGAGCTTCAGGCGGCGTTCGATCGGTTGATAGCAATCCGTCACGGCACTCATGCCCAGAGGTTCCGGCTGCCATTTGGGTGAGGACAGCGCCTTCTCCAGCAGGGCGGGCGCGTCCTCTTTGACCATGATCCGCGTCTCGAAATCCAATCCCGCGGAGAATCCCAGGTATTCATGCGTGGGTCGCGCGTAACAGTAGATGCAGCCGTGCTCGCACCCGCGATAAGGATTGATGGTGGCGGAGAAGCCGACGTCCGGGCTGTCGTTGCGGCTGATAATGGTTTGTGAAAGGTCGCGGTAGAATCGGGTGCGGGGCAGGGGATCCTGTTCGGGATCCCAATCGGCATCCCGCTCCAGCGAAATCGGTTCAAAGCGGTTGGCCGGGTTGCTGATGGCCCCGCGGGCGGGCGGCGGAGATGGCTTGCCTGTCACATGCATAATGTCCCTCAGCGAGGTGGATTATCAATCATCAACCGCGGATGGGTGGAGGAAAATCGGGGATGGAAGCGCCGGGTGAGGACCCCGCCCTTGCTGGAGAAGACGTAACTGAAGGGTTTCAGAGAAGCAAACCCACTTGAAGCAGGTGGCTAAAATGGGCGCCAGACAGTCAAGGCCATCGTGATTTTGGAACAGGTTTTGCTTTGAATTGCAGGGAATTCCTGCGATGTGCCAGCCTGGCGCGACCAGTTTTTCCCAGGATCAAACGATCTACCGCGCCGCATCGATTTGGGCTCCACTCCTGGGCCAGGCCCGACGGCTTTGTGGAGATGACAGAACCGTTTGTATTGCAGGCCAATCCCCAAATCCACTCCAGGTCATTGCGATCATCAGTGGCGGTGGCGACAGCGATGGTGCCTGCCAATGAGGAGGTCAGCAGCCAGGCGAGCAAGCCGCCGACGACGCTTTGGGCGGCTGATTGCAGCGCTGAAATCGAATCGGTGGCGGTTGGCGAGCTCATGAGCCGGGGTTCACGTCATGGTTGCGGGTTCGTTCACAAGAACCTGGGTCGTTATCAATCTGACAAGACAAACAAGGATTCGTCACCCGGGTTTGAGCGGGAGATGAACTTGAGTCTGGGGGAGGGTTGGCGCAGCATGGAGGAAGAGCGTTGTCGCAGGGCAAAGGGCGGGTGGAAGGCGTTTGGACCAGAATGTCTTACCCGACTTTCCGCAGGATGCGCTCGTGAATTAATGGCAAACGAGTTTTACGAACCCGGCGAGCAGCGGGCGGCCAGAGTGAACGCATTGTTCGCCAGGATTGCCCATCGCTACGATTTGATCAACGACGTGCAGAGCTTCGGGCTGCATCGATATTGGAAGAATAAGCTCGTGAGTCTGGGAGCGGTTGGCCCGGGGGTGAGCGCGCTGGATGTGTGCTGCGGCACCGGCGATATCGCGTTTCGGATGGCGGCAGCCGGGGCCCGGGTCACGGGATTGGACTTTAGCCCGGAGATGCTGGCCATCGCCCGCAAGCGTGTTCCGGGTGTCACTTTTCTGCAAGGGGACGCCCAGCAGTTGCCGTTTCCCGATGCCACTTTTGACGTGGTAACCGTGGGGTATGGGTTGCGAAACCTGGCCAGTTGGGAGCGGGGCCTGGCGGAGCTGGCCCGGGTGACGCGGCCGGGGGGCCATGTGCTGGTGCTGGATTTTGGCAAGCCGGACAACCGGTTCTGGCGGGCGCTGTATTTCGCTTATCTGCGCCTGTTTGTGCCGGTGCTGGGGAAAGTCTTTTGCGGGCAGGCCAGCGCCTATGCTTACATCCTGGAGTCGCTCAATCATTATCCCGCCCAGCACGGGGTGGCGGGAGGCATGCGCAACCTGGCGCTCAAGAACGTTCGCATCGTGGATTTTCTGGGGGGAGTCATGACGATAAACTGCGGCCAACGCGGTTAGAGTTCAAGGCCCGGTTTGAGGGTTCCGGGTTCTGTCATTTTTTTGTCATCAATTTCCCCCCTTGATTTGGGGCGGATGGCCTCTTAGCCTGCCCGCGAGTCAGCTCTATTTATGAAGAAACCAGCTAAAGAATTTTTTGCGGGCATTTCAAAGATCCAGTACGAGGGACCTGATTCCAGGAACCCGCTCGCTTTTAAACACTACCACGCCGATGAACTGGTCGATGGCAAATCGATGACGGAGCATCTGCGTTTTTCCGTGACCTACTGGCACACCTTTCGCGGACAATTGGCCGATATGTTCGGGGTGGGCACCGCGGTCCGCCCGTGGGAAGATGGAACCAACTCCATGAAAATGGCGGAGACCCGGGTGCGGGTGGCGTTTGAATTCCTGGAGAAGTTGGGAGCTCCGTTTTACGCGTTCCATGACCGCGATGTGGCGCCCGAAGGGAAGAACCTGGCGGAGTCAAACCGGAACCTGGACAAGATCGCGTCCCTGTTGAAGCAGGAGCAACAGCGGACGGGGGTGAAACTCCTCTGGGGCACCGCGTGCCTCTTCGTGCATCCTCGCTTTGCCCACGGCGCGGCCACGAGCTGCAACGCCGAGGTGTTTGCCTATGCCGCCGCCCAGGTGAAGAAGGCCATCGAAGTGACCCATTCACTGGCCGGGGAAGGCTACGTTTTCTGGGGGGGGCGCGAGGGTTACAGCTCGCTGCTGAATACGGACCTCAAACGGGAGATGGACCACCTGGGACGATTCCTGCATATGGCGGTGGATTACAAGAAATCCATTGGGTTCAAGGGCCAGTTTTACATCGAACCCAAGCCCAAAGAACCGACCAAGCACCAATATGATTCAGATGCGGCGGCGTGCCTGAACTTCCTCCGCGAATTCGACCTGCTGAAGGATTTCAAGCTCAACCTGGAGACCAATCACGCGACGCTCGCCGGCCACACGATGCAGCACGAAATGGAAGTGGCCATTGCGGCCAAGGCCCTGGGGTCCATCGATGCCAACACCGGCGACCTGTTGCTCGGCTGGGATACCGATCAATTCCCCACCGACATTTATCTCACGACCGAGATCATGCTGCGCATTCTGAAAATGGGCGGCCTCACGACTGGCGGAACCAATTTTGACGCCAAGGTGCGCCGCGAAAGCTTCGAGCCGGTGGATCTATTCCACGCTCACATCGGCGGCATGGATGCGTTCGCCCGGGGACTCAAGATCGCCTCCGCGATTCGGAAGGACGGGCGGTTGGCGGGATTTGTGAAGCAGCGCTACAGCTCGTGGGATGCTGGAATCGGCGCGAAGATTGAATCCGGCAAAGCGGACTTCAAGGAGCTTGAGGCGTATATCTTGAAGAAGGGGAACGCGGCGGCGAATGAGAGCGGCCGTCAGGAGATGCTGGAGAATCTGATCAACGAGTTCATCTGAGGGCATTTCAAACTTCGGGCAACGCCGCGTGAGTCCCACGCGGCGTTTGTCATTTATCCGTGGGCGCCCCCCTTTGGATGGCTCAGGGAAAGATATCGAATCCCGCTGGGGTCTCGCTCGACTCCCGCAATTCGACGCTGAAAAGGGTTCTAAAACAGGGTCTGAGGCCAAAGCCCTATTCTCCGCAGTCTTGACGGACGTCAAGGCGGGGGACCGGCCAGGCGGCTATTTATGAGGCGCGCAATTTCTGCCGGTGCAATTACCGGCAGGCGCAGGAACAAGAACCAGAGATAAAGACCACGACTATGTTTTGTTTTCAGTGCGAACAAACCTCCAAGGGGATCGGATGCAAAGATTCTTCCGTCTGCGGCAAAGACGAGGAGACAGCGCAATTGCAGGATTTGCTGCTGCACGCCACCAAGGCGGTGGCGCAATACGGGGATCGATCGCGGGACCTGGGAGCGCGGGACGTGCGGGTGGACCGGTTCATTCTTCGCGGCCTGTTTCTGACGGTTACCAACGTGAATTTCGATCCGGCCGCGATTGAGGG
>JBBQYD010000286.1:0-6912 GCA_038209025.1 Verrucomicrobiota bacterium
ATAAACCAGTGGCAAGCATGCCAACAAATACTGTAATTTTCATGGAGTAAACATGCACGCAGTTCCCCAACCGCCCAATGGAGTGAGTTACTTAGAAGCACTGAATGGGTGCCCCCCTTATGGCTCGACAATGGCGCCCGACGGCGAGATGAAGCCTGAGGTGTACCTGGAAATACACTAAGTAAGACGCCAATTAATTTGACGGAGCAAGCGGGCTGAGCCGCCGGGTTGGCCACACTCAAACCGGGCCTGGGTCCACGGTGAAGCCCAGTTCGCGATAGCGTTGGAGCTTATAGATGAGCGTTCGGCGGCTGATGCCCAGCGCTTTGGCGGTTTCGGTTCGATTAAAGTCATGTTTGCGCAATGCCTGGAAGATGGCCTGACGCTCGATTTGGCCCAGTTGCTCTTCGTGGTCGGAGATTTCGGGCGCGGAGGAGGACGGAGCGGGCAGGGCAGGGCCTCGCACCCGGCTTGGCAGGTGTTCGGGCAAAATCATTTCTCCCTGGCAGAGCAGCGCCGCACGTTCCATCGCGTTGCGGAGTTCGCGGACGTTTCCAGGCCAGGCATAGCATTTAAGATAATCCGCAACTCCGGCGGAGAAACGGGCTTTGCCTTTGGTGAACTCCGCGATGAATCCGTCGGCGAGAGGCAGGATGTCTTCTGGACGTTCACGCAGGGGGGGGACATGAAGTTCCACTACATTCAACCGATAGAACAAGTCTTCCCGGAAGCGGCCGGCTTTGACCTCTTCCTCCAGGGGGCGGTTGGTGGCTGCCAGAATGCGCACATTGGTTTGGAGGTCCAGGCTGCTGCCAACCCGGCTGAAGCGTCCGGCTTGCGTGACTCGCAGCAGTTTGGCTTGCAACGGTGGCGACATATCGGCCACTTCATCGAGGAAGATGGTGCCCCCATTCGCGATCTCAAATCGCCCACGCCGCTGGGCCACCGCCCCCGTAAATGCGCCCTTTTCGTGCCCAAACAACTCGCTTTCGAGCAGGTTCTCCGGTATGGCGGCGCAGTTCACCTTGATGAATGGTCCGTCGGCCCGGCCGCTCCAGCGATGCAGCACATCCGCCACCACTTCCTTGCCCACCCCGCTTTCTCCGGTGATGAGCACCCGGCTGTCCGAAGTGGCGATGAGGGCAACGTCTTGGAAAAGCGCACGAATTCCAGGGCTGACGGCGACCACGTTATCCGGCAGGGCTCGGCCCGGCCCGAATTGGACAGAGCGGGGTTCGGCCATGCCGGTGGCTTGTTGAACGGTGGCGAGCAACTCTTCGAGGTCGATGGGTTTGGCCAGATAGTTCAGCGCCCCATCGCGCATGGCGCCTACCGCATCCCGGATATCCGCATAGGCGGTTACCAGCAGGACCGGGAGCACCGCGTGTTCCCGGCGCGCCAGCCTCAAAGTTTCCAAACCTGAGAGTCCGGGCATGCGCACATCTGAGATCATCATCTGAACCTCGGTCGTGCGAAGGCGGTCAAGGGCCTGTTCCCCGGTTTCCGCAAGCACCGTTTGAAACCCCTGGCTGCGCAGGAAGGAATCCAGCAGGCTGCGCTGACCGGGATCATCATCCACGATCAGTATCCTGGGAACTTTACCGCTCTTTCCGAAATCCGAAGTCATGCCTTTCGCCGTGCCTCAGCTTAGTGCGGGGGAAAGCGGGGAGAAAGGCAAAATGCTGCGGCCGAAAGGGTGTGCTCAGCTTGCGGAATGAACGGGCACCAGGTCGGGTTCTTCGTTGGCTCGTTTGACGGGCGGCGGTGGCGTGGATCCAGCGAACAACAACTTGATATCATCCTCGTCCATCCCGTCCGAGATGCTTGAGCAGGAGGGACACAAATTCGGATTGCGCGAATTGACGATGCCCGTTTTCTTGATGGCTTCCCCGCAGCAGATGCATATTATTGGTTTCATTATCGGCGGCCTTCCCCTACAGCACAACCGCGGCTTTGCATCCCGGCAGAAAACCTGGTATCCGCACATTCGCAGCTGGGATGGAAATCCGAAACAACCGTAAATCGTTTGCCCCTTCTCATCGCTCCCGTTCCTTGCGCACACTCTCGCGGGTTATGCAAATTAGTCAATATGATTTTATTCACAGGTTATTCCCCGGCATCATGAGGAGGCATGGGGAGCCGTGACGACGCGGCTTTTGACAAGTGCCGCAAAAACTGGGAATTTGGCCGCGGTTCTTAACTGAATGATAAATGAAGAATTTTTTGCAGGGCTTACTCATCTTCTTCTCGCTTTGTTTGTGCGCCTTGATCACGTTCCAATGGGTGCGAGAGGTTGGACTGCGCAAACAGTTGCAGCAACAAGCAGATGCCGATCACCAGAGGCTCGAAGCCAGCCAGGGAGTGCAAGCGCAGCTTAGGCGCACCGAGGACGAAATCAAGCGGTTGGAGGGGATACGGGCGGACCTCGCGAGCCGGGCGGAAAGCGAAGGGGCGGAGGTTCAACGTTTCAAGCAAGGCCTGGCGAAAGCTGAAGGCGCGATTGAGAACTGCGAGAAACAGGCGGCAGCTTACAAGCGGGCGCTGGACGCGGCTAACGAAGCCGTTCAAACCGCCAATGAAAACATCAAGCGACAGAATGAGGAAATGAAAAAGCTGGCGGAGGAAAGAGACACCACTGTAACCAGATTCAACAAATTAGCCGTCGATTTCAACGAGTTGGCGGCCAAATGGAACCGGCGGCAGGAGGAATTGACTGGCGTGGCTACAAACGCGCCGACGAGCGGCAGAAAGTGAGCCCCCCGACCTATGCCGGGTCTTTGTCTTCCCCCGCCAGTTTGCGGTATAACGTGGCAAGGCTGATGCCCAGGCGGGATGCGGTCCCCTCTTTGTCGCCTTTGCAGAGCTGCAAAGCGCGGCTCAAGTATGCTTGTTCCTGGTCTTTAAGGTATTGCTTCAGCGGAATTACTTCGGATTCCTCTGGGGTTTTCGTTATCAACCCGTTTGCCTGGTCGGAAACGAGGGGCAACGGGTAGGTTCCGGATTCCTCCGTGGAAGTTTCCGGGGTGATATTCAGGGCCAGGAGCATGCTCCCGGGGAGGTCGGACGCCTGGATCACATCGCCTTCGCAAAGAGTAGCGGCTCGCTCGAGGGCGTTTTCCAGTTCGCGCACGTTTCCAGGCCAGTCATAGGTGCATAAGGCGCTCATGGCCGGGCGGGAGATTTGGAACGGTTTGCCGGTCTGTGGGTTGATTTTCTCCCTTAGGAAATGAGCGGCCAGCAGCGGCACGTCATCCCGTCGTTCGCGCAGCGCGGGCAATTGGACCGGTATCACGTTGAGCCGGTAATACAGGTCCTCGCGGAAGGAGCCTTCCTTGATTTTACGTTCCAGAGATTCGTTGGAGGCTGCCAGCACCCTCACATTCACGTAGATCGGAGTGTTATCGCCCACCCGGCGGATTTCCCGGTCTTGCAGCACCCGCAGCAACCGGCTTTGCAGCAGCCCGGACATGGACCCCACTTCATCCAAAAAGATCGTGCCGCCGTCCGCAGCCTCAAATAACCCCTTTTTATCGCTGATGGCGCCGGTGAAGGCTCCTTTGCGATGGCCGAACAACTCGGACTCCAGCAGGTTTTCCGGCAGTGCCGCGCAGTTGACCGGAATAAAAGGAGCCATTTGACGCCGGCTGTTATGGTGCAGCGCGCGCGCCACCAATTCCTTTCCCGTGCCGCTTTCGCCCAGGATGAGAATGGTGCTGTCGGTATCGGCCACCCGGTGAATGAGCTTAAATAGTAACAGCATCTTGGGGGCTGAGCCAATGATCTGATTGAATTGATACTTCTTTTTGAGCTGCCGCCGGAGGTAGGCGGTCTCGGAAATCGCCTCGTTGTAGGAAAGTGCCCGTTGAACGCAAAGGCGCAGTTCATCCACTTTGAACGGTTTTTCCAGGTAGTCGAAGGCCCCGCAACGCATGGCTTCGATGGCCGTCTCAATCGAGCCATAGCCGGTGATGACAATCACCACGGCGGGCGGGTTAAGTTCGCGGGCCTTACGCAGAATCTCCAAGCCGTGCGCACGGGTTTTGTCGAGGTAAAGGTCCGTAATAACCAGGTCAGGCATCTGGGTGGAAAGCGCGGCATAAGCCGACGGGCCGCTCGTGAACGGCAATACCTCGTGCCCGTCCCGTAACAGGAGGTCCGAAACCATCTGGACCATCGTCAGTTCGTCATCCACCAAAAGTACTTTGGCCATCGGTCGAAGGGTATCCCAGGCGAGGCGAATCAACAAGCCCAAGCATCACGGGCAGAACCGCTCCGATGGAGCCCAATCGCAAACGAAATTGTCCCTTAGATTACCCTTGCTAACCAAGAGCTTTTCCCTAAGCTCTTCCGCTCCCGTCGCTGAACAGCGGCGGTGGTTTTTTAGAGAGAATATGGCAACAGCAAACGATCTTCGCCGCGGAATGGCGATCATATACAACGGAGATGTGACGGTGGTGCTTGAAACCCAGCACCGCACCCCTGGCAACCTGCGCGCCTTCGTCCAGGCAACGCTTCGCAGCATCAAAACGGGAAAAGCTTCCGATGTCCGGTTCAGTTCCACTGAACGCATCGATGTGATCCCGATGATGACCCGGAAGATGGACTTTAGCTACAAGGACGGCGATGACTACGTTTTTTCGGACCCGGAAACCTACGAGACCGTGACGCTGGCGCCGGAAATTGTGGGTGACGCCAAGAACTACCTGGTCGAGAATGCGACCGTGACGGTGACGTTTGTGCAAGAGAAAGCGGTGAGCCTGGAATTGCCATCGAGTATTGTGCTCCATGTCACGGATGCGCCGGAAGGCGTCCGTGGCGATTCGGCTAACAATGTGCAGAAGGCCATTGTGCTCGAAACCGGCATCACCGTCCAAGCCCCGCTGTTCATCAAGACTGGCGAAAAGATCAAAGTGGACACGCGCACTGGAAAATACATGGAGCGCGCGTAAGCCCCGGCAACCCGATTTCGAGCCCCCCCCGCTTCGCAATCTGGGTTGCTTGGTCCGAACGGGCGACTTGCGGTGCTCATAGCAACGGGCATCATGCCTCGCCGCAAGGGTTGGATTTGGTTTTCAGGATGGAATAGGCGGCTGAGCGCGGGTCAGGGCGTTTGGGCGAGAATCTGCCGAAGAAACCGGTTGTTAGCCTGGTAGCTTTCCAGCATGGGCTTACCGCTGGGAACGGCGCCTTCTATTTGCACCCAGCCCTCGTAGCCGATGTCCTCGAGCGCCGCGCGGACCTTTCTAAAATCGACTTTTCCATGGCCCAGCAGCGAGCCGTTCTCCTTGGCGTGAAACTCGCAAATGCGCTGCCGCCCGAGTTTGCGTATTTCGGCATAGATATCATAACCTTGGTCACTGGAGTTGCAGACATCGTAATAGACCTGCACTGCGGGCGAGGCAACGCGATCCAGAATTTCCAGGTGTTGCTCAGCGGTCAACCAGCTTTCGATACCCAGGGTAACGCCCGCCTTTTCGGCCTTGGGAGCGACTGCCTTGAGGCGTTTGACAACTTCGTCCACCCCGGTTTTATCGTTCCGGAGATCTCCCTGGCTGAAGAAAGCAAGGAGCACCACTTTAAGTCCCAGGGCCTGGCATACATCTATTGAATCGCTGACCCAGGCGATGGTGCGGGGATCTTTCTTATAGGGAATCCGGTTAAGCTCCCCGATGGCCAGCGATGCTATGGAGACACCCGCCGCCTGGGCCGCATCGCGGTAAGCTTGTTGGACTTCCGGTTGTCGCAGACGCATGTTATTGCTCTCGGTCCCGAGGCTGATCTGCACCCCGTCCAAGCCAATCTCGCGCGCAACCGCGAAGCAGCCTGCGTCACCCATTTTGCCGATGGACCAATCACAGGCCCCAATCTTGTAGCGTTTGGCCTCGACGGCTGGCAGCAACGGTGCGAACTCGGAAAATGCAAGGGTGAGGGACGCCGTGGCGAGTGTCTTGAGCGCTCGACGCCGTGAGATGGCATTCATATTTTCGGGTTGACCGGGTTCAGGTCTCCACGGTGCCGACCGGCGGTCGGAAGCCGTATTTCTTCCCGAGGGCAAGGGAATGCTTGAGCGACTTGATGCCTCTGGTGCCGGTGGCATCGGATAGGGAGGCGGCTGCCATGCAAACACCGGTTTGCATGCAACGTTGGAGTTCCCAGCCTTCGTGAAGTCCCAGGAGGACGCCGGCACAGAAAGCATCGCCTGCACCTGCGGTCCCGGCTATGTAACCGGCGGGGAGCTGGAGGGACGATTGCCACACATCGTCGCCTTTTCTGGTGCGGCCAAAGGCTCCTTCGGCAAAGTGGATAACCACCAGCTCACGAACCCCTTTCTGGAGGAGCGCACCGGCGGCATGCCGAAGGGCCACGGTATCGAGTGAACCATCGGCCAGACGGGTTCTAAAGCCGGTGGTTTTGCCTGCTTCAATCTCGTTCAAGATGCAGTAATCCACATATTTAAGGGCCGGTGTGACAATCTTCGCGAACCGGTTGCCATTCTCGCTGACGACATCGACGCTGGTCTTAAGTCCGGCATGCTGGGCGGAGGCGAGAAGACGGGCGGCGCGGGTGCCAAATTTGGCATCTGGCTGATCCAGGGCGTCCAGCAGGAGCAGGTACCCGAGATGGAAAATGCGGGCTTTTATGGTTTCGAAATCGAGGCCTTCGCCTCTCCAGAGGGCATTGGCGCCACGGGCGTGGAAGAAGGTTCGGCGGCCTCCCCTTTGCTCGGTGATGACATCGGTGTAAGAAGTGGGCGCTTTGGCGGTGGTGGCGAGGTGACGAACATCGATATTGCGCGCGCGGCAGTCCTCACGGATCAGTTGGCCGAGGGCATCGTCACCGACCAATCCAGCGGCGTAGAGCGGGAAGGGGACGCCCGTCCGGGCGAGCCCCACCGACACGTTGTAGGGCGCC
>JBBQYD010000287.1:0-6898 GCA_038209025.1 Verrucomicrobiota bacterium
GGGAAGTCTGGTGGAGCGGGACAAACCCGGCCAAGGCGGCCCACGTTACCAATGGTCCCGCAGGGTTGGTCCCAAGACCGTCACCGTCGCGCTAAGTGCAGAACAGTTCCAATGGCTCAAACAGGCTATCAGCAACCAGCGGGAAGTCTGGGATATCCTTATGCAATTGCAGCAGATTACCGCAGAATACGCGCTGGAAAACATCCCCGGACCGCCCCGTCGTAAACGCCTGAGCAAAAAACGCTTGGGCCTTAACTAAGGGCCATTCCGGTCAGACCCGGCCGCGGGGCTGCCGCCGGAGCTGGTGGTTCGCCGCCCGGGTGTTTCCCCGCCGCCGCCGGTGAAACTGCCCTCCAAGAAGTGGCGCGACCTCATTCTTCGCGTCTGGCACGTGGATCCTCTCCGCTGCCCGGTCTGCCAAAATCCCATGCGCGTTATCGCTGTCATTGATGACCGCCGGGTGGTGGAGAAGATTCTGCGTCATCTGGGTGCCTGGCATGACCCGCCTCCCAGACCTCCTGCGCAAGGGGTGCAGGGTCCTTACACCTACGAACCGTGTGACGACGTTGACCCGACACCCGACTACGAGAACGTGCTGACCGATTGAGCCGACCTGGCCTGGAGCCTAATTCGGGAGGGCGGAGGTGTGCCTGGCGAGACCCTTTCCGCTCTGGCTCAATGGCCGAGCTCACCCTCCCGCGTCCGGCATTCTTTATGCCAGCTTTGAGGGCCTCCTCATTGCTGAGGCCAGCCCGCCGGAAAACCGGCAAAACTTGCCCGTTGACATCGCGAGACCCCTTTGCGAGAGTCGGATAATGGTGTTTGGGGCCGAAAACCAATTCTCCCTCACCCGCGCAGCGTCGAGTACATGCGGGCGCGCAAAAGTACATGCGGGCGCGCAAAAAGCAATTTCTTATCAGTTTAAGCAGGAGGCGAAGCCTGCTTGCGGCCCACGCTTTTGCCCTGTGTATGCTTCCGGCAAGTCGTTCGGTGCCGTCATCCCTGGGGACTCCGGCTCCTGTCCTGGTTGCAGGCAACACTCGGGTTTGGGCGGCTGGTTAGACCTTTCCATCTAGTTCTTTCGTTCTAAATTCCGGCAGCTCTCCGCCAGACCAGAGGGACTTTCACTCTCGGAGCAGCCAGACTTCACCTTGGCGCTCAGGAATTTGCTTTTTCATGCCTCGCGTGTGCTTTCCGCTGCGCGGGTGAGTGTCAATAGTGACGCTTGCATGAGTGGCGTTCTGCTGCTCACGGCAAAAGCAATGCGCGGTAGAATTTGTTCCCGCTCACAGCGTATTGATCGAACCAGAGATAAGGACTTGAACTGAGAAGCAAGTTTGCCCGAGTGGTCCAGTTGGTCATGTCGGGCGACGATTGAACCTGATAAGTGCGCCCGACCGTGCCGACGATCTGCAAACCCGGATAAGTATTCAACTGCAAGTTGGCGGGCAAGACGGGTTGCGCTGTTGGGTTGTTCGTGATGCTGCGGATGCGCTGGTTACTAGAATCCGCGACGTAAATGGTGTCGCCAGAAATGCACACTCCGTTTGCTTCGTTGAAACGCGCCAGATTGCCCGCGCCGTTCGCGTACCCACTTTGTGAAAAACTTCCCGCTACTGTCACCACATTTGTTTGCGCGTTCATTTTTCGGATGCAAGTGCCAACAGCAAAATATATGTTGCCGAAATTGTCTGCGCCCATGGCGGTGACGTTCCCAAACGTTGCATTCGTGCCAGTGCCGTCGGTTTGCGACGTTACGGTTAACCTTCCCGCAATGGTAACGACGTCTCGATTCTGATTGATTCTACGAATCAAATAGTTACCTGCATCCCACACATAAATGTTATCGGCAGCGTCCGCCGCTAACTTCGTAGGCCCTTGGAATGACGTGAAGATCCCGTTTCCATCTACCGCCCCAAAGTCCCCTGAACCAGCGAACACCTCCACGACCCCATTGGTTTTGTAACGGTAAATCTTGTTCGCACTGCTGGAGGAGTAGTAGATGTTGTTTCCCGAATCCACACAAAGCCCGCTCCATTGCTCAAAGTTGGTTAAGCTTGTAGCCGTCACGTAACCATCACTCCGAACCCGCAACAACGCTGAACTGTTAATAGTCCTTGTAAGCACCAGGGTGTTAGATCGGTCGCAAATCATTGATCCAGAACCAGTCCCGATCAGGTATTGAGCTAATGAGACACTTGTTCCATAGCCCGGCAGGCTGCCTGCACCGCCACCAGCGAACGTTGAAACAGTACCGTCCGGCGTAATTTTGCGGATGCGAGCATTTCCACCGTCCAAGACAAACAGATTGCCAGACGAATCCGCGGTGACTTTCGACGGATTGTTGAACATCGTCTGCTGTCCAACGCCGTCAAGATAACCAGAGAAGCCGGAACCGGCGAAGGTCTGCACCACGACGTTATTCGTGTCATAGATTTGGGCTTTGGCTTGCCAGCAGCACAGCGCCAGCCACAGAGGGCACAGGTACGATAGTCTTTTCATAAACGGGTAGTTAATTTCTGGGGGCACTGCGGCTTGTTAGGCGGCAAATTTGATGAGTTCATCAAGCGTCTTAAGAATAACGTCGCGTGCCTGCTTACCCTTCCAGTCTTCCTCCTTCAGACTCCCAAGTCGGCTGGTCAGTGCTTCATACATAGTGGCATCGGCGAAAGCATCTCTCACACGCTCAACCTCGGCTTTGAAGGATGGAAGTTTGGCATAATACGACTCAAGAGCCGCATTGACTCCGAGTCCCAATTTATCCGGGCCAAGGCGCGGCATAGAAATCTCGGTGTGCCACTGTCTCAAGAAGCCCAGGAAGGCCTGTCTCCGCCGTCGTTTGTCGCGACAACCAGTGACAATGGCAGTGATAACAGACCCAACCGCACCTCCGCCTAAAAAGCTTATGATGATGGCAACGATGGCTATAGTTTGTGGCATACAGTCATCGAATGTTTAAGGAAAGAATCCCGCCAAACTGGGAAAGCTTTCTGGGTTTCATTTGCACTCTGCCCCACTTTGCGAGGGATGATGGACTCTGTCAAGCCTGCGGGCGAAGCTGGGCGTAGCGGTCCAGGGGGACTTCACCCGCGCAGCGTCGAGTACATGCGGGCGCGCAAAAGTACATGCGGGCGCGCAAAAAGCAATTTCTTATCAGTGTGTCGTCCGGGATTGCAGACCCCGCGTTGAGTGAGCCGGGCAGCCTGGTGGACAGTCTGGCCGCCAACGGAAACGGCGAAGCCCCGTTTATCTTCGGCCAGGGGGATACTGACCAGCGGCTTTCGGTCAGTGGTTTCTATGGCACGTTCAACACGGTCCGAATCTTCATGCTGGATAACGACCCAGGCAAGCTGTTCCAGACCATTACGCTCAAGTCCTCCACGGCAGCGACGAATTCGCTTTCGGCCGGTGATTATGAAACGACGCTGGGCACATTCTCCCCGGCGGGACGGGCGTTTACTCCATACACCACCATCGGCATCAGTGCCGCGCACCGGGTTTACTTTGACCTGACCTTCCCGGCGGCGCCTTCGGGCACACGAAGCTTGTTTTTTCAGAGCACGACGCCAGGGAATGATGGCGGTCGGATTTACGAGATTCAGGCGCTCATCCCTCCTGCGGGGCTGGTGAACTTCAGAAGTCCGGTCAACCTTCTGGCCGGAAAGACAGCCAGCGCCTCCTCCACTCTGGCTGGCTACGGTCCCGCGGACGCCACGGTGGACGGCCTGGCAGCCGATAACAACACGGACGCCGCGTTTATCTTTGGTGATGGAGACACTGACCAGCGGCTTTCGGTCAGCGGTTTCAACGACACGTTCAACACGGTTCGCATCTTCATGATTGATAACGACCCCGGTAGGTTGTTTCAGGCCATTACGCTCAGGTCCTCCACGGCCCCGACGAATTCGCTCAACCCTGGCGCTTATGAGACTCTGTTGGGGACTTTCTCTCCGGCGGGGCGCACCTATGCTGAATACGCCGGCCGTCACCGGGTTTACTTTGACCTGACCTTCCCGGCAGCGCCCGCGGGCACACGGAGTTTGTTCTTTCAGAGCACGACCGCGGAAAATCGAGGCGGACGCATTTATGAAATCCACGCTTTCCAGCAGTTGCAGCCCGCGATCTCCATCGCCCCGCGCGGAAGCAATGTGCTGGTGACCTGGTCCCCGAGCGCTCTGGAGACCTCCACGGACTTGGTCCTTTGGTCGGCCGTGCCGGGAGCGATCTCCCCGCTGGAGGTCGTCCCGACCGAGTTGGCCCGGTTCTTCCGGGCGGTGCCGGATTCGCAAATAACCAGCGGAGGCGAGCCTGCCGTAAGGCTCGAAACCGGGCCTGCACGCGCCGAAATCATCGCGCTGGGCTGGGACACAGAAGGCAGCGGACGCCACCGGGCCAACCTGCTGCGGCCGCAGTCAGCGGCAGGGCTGCGCATCCGGAGCGGCGGCCAGTGGCGGAACGGGATCGATCTGCCTACTCAGGTGGACGCAATCAGCGGGAACGGAAAGTCCTATTGGCTCACGGTCGCGCCCGGGGCGGAGCTGAACTGGCGAATCGAAAGCGACGGCCAGGGGTTCACCATGCATTTCAGCAGCCGGGGGCCAAATACCGCTCAGATCGAAGCCGTCGAACTCGCCTTCCCCTTCTCACCGGGCCTGACGCCGGTAACAGCCCTCACCGAAAACTGGACCGCAAACTGGGGGCCGGATGACACCTTCCAACTCCCCGCAATCGTGAGTGCGCCGGACTTTGGTCAAATGCTGTTGACCGGCACTTCTACTGCCCCCGGCAGGACCGTGGTGCAGAAAGGCCGCATCCAGGGCAACCGGGCCGCGAAGACAGTGGATCTGGCGCTGGAACTGTCTCCGCCGCAAAACGGGGTGAGTGACACGCTGCACTTTGCTCCCCACCGGCTGGCTGTTCCCGTCGGCCTTGCGGATACTTCGCTCTGGCCCCATGCCCGCCGCGGCTGGTTCAATGCCTTCCAGCCCAGCGCCTACCATCAGTCAACCGGCCACGACCTCGACAGGACGCCCGGCATTCTCGCCAACAATGTCATCAGCGACCGCGTGATCAATGTCATGTATCGCTGGTCCGATGCAGCGCTGCTGGTCCCTGAGGCCGCATCAGGCGTATCCTTCACGTCTCAAGTGCGGCGCACGCTGGACTGGCTCCTGGAGAACCGGGTCCAGCCCAACGGCGAGACGATTGGCTATGAGAACCGCCCCATGCTCGACGCCAACGCCGCTCCTGTGATCTCCGCATGGAATTATGTGGAAGCGACCGGCGACACACAGTGGCTCGCCGCGAAGATCGCTAAACTCGAACTCATGGCCGACTTTATGGCCAACCGGGACACTGACGGCGACGGCCTCGTCGAGCTGCCGAACACCGGCAACTACGGCGAGATGACCGGCTACAACTCCGCGTGGGACACCTACAACGAAGGCCACAAGTCCGGCTACATCAACCTGCTCGCCTATCGGGCGTGGCGATGCCTGTCTGACCTGGAACGGCAACTGGGCCGCACCCAAAAGCAGGAACACTACCGGCAGCTTGCCGACCGCCTGAAGGCAGTCTTCAAAACCACCCTCTACAACCCCGCCACCGGCTGGCTGGCCTGGTGGAAAAGCGCCGATGGTCAGTTGCACGACTACGCCTGGCCCAGCATCACCTCCATGGCCATCGTGTATGGATTAGTGGAGCCGGCCGAAGGTCGCCAGATGCTGGACCGCCTCTGGAAGAAGGTCGGCGATGTCGGATTCAACCGGTTCGACCTTGGACTGCCCTGCACACTGGTGCCGGTTCGGCGAGGCGACTACCTCGGCATCCCCGCGTTTGACCCGATGGGCGAGGACGGCACGGGCCTCTTTCAAAGGTATCTGAACGGCGGTTGTGTCGTGTCGGACACCATCGAGTTCCTTACCGCCAGTTACATCGTCGGTGACAACGGGCGGGCGGACCAAATCCTCCGGGCCATGCTCAAGCGCCAGCAAAGTGGCAGATTTCAGAACGGCATTGGCAACGGCGGTGAGTTCATGACCTGGAGCGGCGAGCCTTGCGGCTACGAGGGTCTCCTGACATACAGCTATTCGTTTCTCCAGGCCGTCCTGTTGCGTGAGCCTTCCTTCCGCGCGCAGCTTTACAGGCCGTTGCTGGAAGCCCGCTGATATGATATGGGTCAACCAAAAGTATGGGTTCGGGTGAAAGGTTGGGGTTTTTTCAGGCTGAAACGGCGACCGAAACCGCTGGTGCTATTATCTGCCAGGGAGCTATTGGCAGAGCCATTGTCGGCACAATAGCAGACCTCCAGCCTGGAGCGGATTCGGGCCAGCACGGGATATAAACACGCGTTTCCGATTTTCAGAGAACCAGTCGTAAATTTCCGTTTTCTTGTGGTAGCCCGCATTGGCCTGAATGAGATAAACCCATTAGAAAATATTCTGCCATGATTCAAATCCCTTCGCCTCGTCCAGTTTCGTGCCGGCCTTCGTCTTGATGGAGACCGCCACCTCAAATTGGACATCGCAACCAGCCAGCGACTTCGTCAGCGTTGACACCTCGTCGGCCAGATTCTGGAACTCCCCCGGCGACAACGAAACCCGGGCGGACAACTTCCGGCCCGGCGTCGGATCAGGGCCCGGCGTCGGCGGTGCCGACGCCTTCACCGCCACTTCGATCTTGCAGCGCCAGAACTATTGTTCCGAACCGTCCGGGCGCACATGGCGCACCGCGAGCACGCCGCGTTGCACCGCGTCGGCAATGGTGTTCGTCGCCGTTTGCGGATTGAGTAGCTTCGGCAGATTCGAACGCCGCGCAAATTGCTGGTAGAGCGTGCTCACTTGCACGCTGCTGTCCGTCACCGACCAGACAGTTCAAAGGCGTTCTTCACCGTCGTCTC
>JBBQYD010000288.1:0-6886 GCA_038209025.1 Verrucomicrobiota bacterium
GGTAGCACGCCGCGCTTTTGGTAACGCCGCATGGAAGTGGTGGCGGCTGGGTTGGCAAAGTATTTATACCGGCCAAAGCGCATTAAACGGCGGATCAGCTCACTGTTTTCCCGCACTTGCAGGCCTTCGTCAAACCCGCCAATCTTGATGAAGTGAGCCCGCCAGCATAGAATCACGCCGGAACTACCAGGGTACAAGGAGCAGCAATGGGCGAAATTCTTGAAGGCATAAAGCAGCTTATACCTCACCCGGTTGTCATCCGGCTCGCCTTTCAAAGTGCCAGCGGCATGGACTTGGGTGAAGTGCTTCGCAATCTTTCGCAGCGCATCCCGTTCCAGCAGAGTGTCCGCATCCAGGAACATCAGCACCTCGCCCCTGGCCATGCGGGCGCCCAGGTTTCTGGCTACTCCAAGATTCTTCTGTGACAAAACGATCAGGCGGCTGCACTTGCCGCGGGCCAGGTTTGCCGTCCGGTCAGTACAACCGTTCGCAACCACAATCAGTTCGTACCAGCCGTAATCCTGGGCTCGGAGAGCTTCGAGCGTTCGCTCAATGTAACCCTCCTCATTGTGAGCAGGTATGACCACCGAAATCAGCCGGATTGAATCCACCCGATTGTGAACGTTATTGTTGTTAGCCCCGCCATTCTCCAGTTTTCCGGGTTTCCGAAAAACGGGGAGCGCGGTTTCCACCAAAGATTCGCTGGTTCCCATAATCTCTGGGATAACGTCGCCGCTCGCATAAACAGGTGATAATAGGGCGAAACCCGAATTCTTGCCCCCCGGCTGGGTTTTCTGGTGCCAGAGGAATCATCAGGCAGGCGCTTGAAGTGGAGGTCTTTGGGCGGGGGCAAACGGTCAGCATGGGCTGCCAACGGCCCTGGACCCGGCATTTTTCCGAAAAAGTCGTTGCTAATGGAGGTGGTGTTGGTATGATTCGCGGCCCTTCTGGAGGTGTTCCAGCGGGGTGAAACGGCGTAAGTCCCGGGGCCAGTGGCTGCGGGTGGCCATAACAACACTAGTTACAATCCCGTGTTCCGCGGGATGGTTCGTTGTAAAACGAATCTTCAACCAAAGGAAAGCAAGTGATTACAATTGGAGTTAAGGAACTGCTGGATTCCGGCGTTCATTTTGGACATCAAACCAAACGCTGGAACCCGAAGATGAAGCCGTTCATCTTCGACGCGCGCAATGGCATTCACATCATTGATCTGAGCAAGACGCTCACGCAGTTGGATGCCGCCTGTACTTTCATGTCAGAGGTTGTGCGCAAGGGCAACAAGGTGCTTTTTGTGGGCACCAAGAAGCAGGCCCAGCAAGCGGTCAGAGAAACCGCCAAAGAAAGCGGCCAGTATTACGTGACCGAGAGGTGGCTGGGCGGCACCCTCACAAATTTCGCCACCATTAAACGCTCGATCGGCAGGCTCAAACAGATCGAGAAGATGGAAGCCGACGGCAGCATCAACAACTACGTCAAGCAGGAACAATCCATGATCCGCCGGGAAGCCGCGCGCCTGGTAAAATTCTTCGACGGCATCCGTTCCATGGATAAGCACCCGGGCGCCATGTTTGTGGTCGATATCAAGCGCGAGCACAATGCCGTGGCTGAAGCGCGCCGGCTGAAGATTCCCGTCGTGGCCATCGTGGATACAAATTGCGATCCCGACCTGGTGGATTATCCGATCGCGGGAAACGATGACGCGATCCGTTCGGTGCGGATGATTCTGGCGACCGTGGCCCAAGTGATCACCCAAGCCCAGGCCGAGTATGAGGCCAAGTATGCTCGCCGTCGCACCGCGGATGAACCCGCTGTGGCTACGGAAGCGGCTCCGGCGGCTCCCGCTGTGGGTGCGGCAGGTCCGGCCCCGGTTCCTGCCGCTCCGGCTGCCTGATTGGCTTCAACCGTTCCGGGAGGCCGGTGGGCTTCCCGGGGCTCAAATCCCGAAGAAATAGAATTTATGGCTGAAATTACTGCTGCCGCCGTAGGCAAGTTGCGCGAAATGACCAACGCCGGCATGATGGATTGCAAGAAAGCGCTGATGGAATCCAAGGGCGATCTGAGCGTTGCCGTGGATATTCTCCGCAAGAAGGGGGCCGTTACCGCCAGCACCAAGGGCGGCAAGGAGGCTCGCGAAGGGGTCATCGCCCAGTACATCGCCCCGGGCGGACGCCAGGGCGTCCTCGCTGAGGTCAACTGTCAGACGGACTTTGTTGCGCGCAATGACCTGTTCCGGGCGTTTGCCGATGGCGTGGCCCGCCGTCTGGCAACGGAAGCCAAACCTGATTTCGAGGCTGACCGGGTGCAATTGGTGGCCGCCATCCGCGAGAACATCCAGATGCCCCGCCACGCCAAACTGGAGGTGAGTGGGAACGGGCTGGTTGCCTCTTATATTCACACTGGAGCCAAAGTTGGGGTGCTGGTCGAAGTAGGCGCGGGCAAGGAAGAGACTGCGGCCAGCGATGATTTCCGCCAGTTGGTGAAGGATATCACCCTTCAAATTGCCGCCGGGAATCCGAACGTGGTTTCCCGCGATCAGGTGCCCGCCGAAGTCGTGACCAAGGAAAAGGAAATTGCCGCCGAGCAGGTCAAGAACAAGCCGCCTCAGGCGATCGCCAAGATTGTCGAAGGCAAGCTGGAGAAATTTTACCAGGGTTACTGCTTGCTGGACCAAGGCTTCGTAAAGAAGAATTCGGAAATCTCGGTCAAGGATCATGTCGCGTCCGTGGCCAAGCAACTCGGGGACGAAGTGACCATCCGCCGATTCGTCCGCTACCAGGTGGGTGAGACCGCCGCAGCCTGAAAAACTTCGTTTTCAAAAAGGGCGCCAAAGGGCGCCCTTTTTGTGTACATGGAACAATGGGGCAAAGACCCCAACGCCTTTATTTTTGACGTCCGGCTCCGGGGCTGCTAAAAAACCACTGCGCGATAACTGGCGGCAACCCCCTTAAAACCAATGACCAAGACCAAACGACCGAAATACAGCAGAGTACTCCTGAAATTAAGCGGCGAAAGCCTGGGGGGAGACACGGGAATCGGCATTTGCGGCCAGGCGGTTCAGCGCATGGCCGAGCAGGTTCGCGAAGTTCGCGAGTTAGGGGTCCAGGTGGTCGTGGTGGTGGGTGGCGGGAATATCTTTCGTGGATTGAGCGGCACTGAACGGGGCATTGAACGGGCCACCGGCGATTACATGGGCATGCTGGCCACCTTGATTAATGCCCTCGCGCTCCAGGACTCGCTTGAGAAACTGGGGGTCGGCACCCGCGTGCAGAGCGCGATCAGCATGGCGCAGGTTGCCGAACCATTCATCCGTCGGCGGGCCGTTCGGCACCTGGAAAAGGGCCGGGTGGTGATTTTTGGCGGGGGCACCGGCAATCCATATTTTTCCACGGATACTGCCGCCGCTCTGCGCGCCAATGAAATCGGGGCGGAGGTGATTCTCAAGGCGACCAAGGTGGATGGCATCTACGATAGCGATCCGAAGAAGAATCCCGACGCCAAACGGTTCGCTCAGATCACGTATCTGGAGGCGTTGCAGCAGCAACTCAAGGTGATGGACTCAACGGCTTTTTCCCTCTGCATGGACAACCGAATGCCAATCATCGTTTTCGACGTGTTCACGCCGCACAACCTGAAGCGGGTGGTGATGGGTGAAAAGGTTGGCACGCTGGTGACTTGACTCGGCGGTGGGGCGTTCAGGCGGGCATTCCGCGGAACGCGAGCCACCAGGGAATCAGGATCAGCAGGGCGGCGACAAAGCCCGCGGCCAGATTGGCAACGGTGTGCCGGGTGAAAGACGGGAAGCCGCTGAGGATGGCCCCGAGGAGCAAGCCGGCCAGAAAGCCTCCCAGGTGCGCCAAAATATCTGTGCCGGGCGAAAGTCCCAGCAATACGAAAAGCATGATGCCGCCCATCAGACCACCCACGGCGTAACGGACCCCGTATCTATGCTGGTGAAGAAAGGGCCAGGATTGGATTGCCACCAAGCCCAGGCAGCCCATGACCAACCCCGACGCTCCCAGACTCACATGAGGATGCGGACCCATCACCATCGCGAACAGGTTCCCAGCTGCCCCGGTCAGGCAGGCGGCTAACGCGCCCAACCCGGTGCCGTAACGGCCCATTGTCAGGCCCAACAACGGAATCCCCAGGCTCAAATTGGAAGCCAGATGGGCCGCATCGCCGTGCAGCCAGATCGCCGTGAAGGCATGCCACCATTCCCCCTTCAGCACCAGTGAGCCGTCCATGCGCCCCGCGGCTTTGATCGACGGTTCAGCCTCGGTCAGTGCATAAAACAAGGCGACCACCGCAAGCCATGCCAGACACCCCCAGTCGAAGAGCAGAGCCTGGTCAAAAACGGGTTGTTGCCACGGCCATCCCCGATTCTCGATGCGGTATAGTCTTAGGTGTCGCAGGGCGGTTGAAACCTCGTGCGCTGGCAGCAGGAGTTCCCATCGCTGCGTTTCGGCGTTGTGGTTCACCACGGGTTCGAAACCCTGGCTGGCCAGCACCAAGCTCCATTCCATGGCTTGCTTTTCCCCTTTAACGGGGATGCGGCCAAAGTTGGATCCGTCTTCCATGGTTGTTGCGTGCCAACCGGAGCCACGGCACCGGCGGACTGCCACTACATAACCAGCCCGCGAACTTGAAAACAGCTTTTAATCCATTTTTCCGCGACCGCACGGGTCAGGCCCCTCATGCGGCGGAGGTGCAAATCGAGGAAATTGATGAAGATCGGAGCGTTAGAACGCCGCGCCGGCGCGAATTCCGAACGTCACTGGCGCCCCCGCCTCTCCCACCATGCCCGACGCCCCATTGGGGAACTCAAATGCCAACGGCACGTAATCGGTATCAAAAGCGTTTCTCACCCAGCCTTCAGCGAACCACCCGGCTTTCCGGATGCCAGCGCGGAAGTTCGCCAGGCTAAAGGCTTCCTGGGAAGCTGTGTTTGCCGCATTGTAATAAAATTCTCCGAAAGCGGTTACTTCGGCGCGGGCATACAAGGTTACTCCCCGGCCAACCTCCCAGTTGTATTGGGTGCCGGAGGTGATCGTAAACTCAGGCGCATACGGCATTTGATTCCCGCTTACGTTCTCAACTGTCTGCTTCTGGAAAGCATCGATATGGCCCGCCCGGGCTCCGGATTGGAACTCCGCGTCGGTGTAGCCGGCCGCGGCGAAGACGGTCCACTGTGGCAGCGGGCGAGCCGCCAGTTCAAGCTCCACCCCTTTGCTGCTGGCCGCTCCGGCATTATCAATGTAGAACTCCGCCGGCGCGCCCGTGGGCAGGTTTAATTGCACATCCTGCCAATCCAGGTAAAACACGGCGGCGCGCAGGGTGAGGCGGTCGTTCAACCAGCTCGTTTTAACGCCGAGCTCGTAATTCCAACTGGTCTCTTCGTCATAGACTTCTCCGCCGGCCGGCGATACGGGGTTGAATCCGCCCGCCTTGTAACCCCGGGTCACCAGCACGTAAGCGGTGTGGTTGGAGGTCATGTGCCACGATAAACTGGCTTGCGGCGACACCTGGAAGAAATCTTCCTCGCCATCGAGAAGGCGGGTGGGGGCGATGGGAGGCGTGTAAAAGGATCTGGCTGCACCTTGCTTGTTCTCAAAATCGGCGCGCACGCCGAGGCTCAGCTCAAACCTATTCCAGGCACTGACGGTTCCCTGGGCGTAGGCACCCAGCCCGAGATCCTCAAGTTCGGTTTTTGCATGGGACTACATCGCGAAGGGGAAATTCAGGAGATTGACCGCATCCTGGTCGTAATTCTGGGTAAACACCAGGGCGCCGGCCTGCCACTTGAAATTGAAATCCTCAGCCAGAACCAGGGGGGTGTCCTTGGCGGAGGAAAAGCGGAATTCCTCCGTCACCTGCACGTTCTCTTCCTGATTATCCCGGATCGCCGCCGGCATCGGCGTGTAATCCAGGTCCGTGCGATCGTGCGTTTGCCACCACACCACTCCGCTGGTAAAGGCGAAATCGACCCGCTCACCGCCGTAGTTGGCCAGCAGGGTAGGGGCTATGATATCCCGGTGGGTGTAGCCCTCGTAATCATGCGAGACGTGATGCGGGCGGTTGCGGATTTCCTGGAGATCGCCCAAGGCGTAATCGCCATCGCGCGCTCGTTCTCCGGAAAGCAGCAGGCGCAAGTCCCAGCGTTCAGTCGGGGTCCAGAGGAATTGGCCTTTGCCGAACCAGGCTTCGCGTGAATCCAGATCATGACCGGTGAAGTCGTTTTCCGTGTATCCGGACCTAGTGGTGAAGCCACCCGCCAGGCTCAAGGCCGTTTCCCCTTGGCGGATCGGGCCGGACACCCGCAATCGCACATCGCCAAAATCGTAATTCCCATACTCTCCCTGCACGTCAGATTCCCACCGGGCGGATGGTTTGCGGCTCACTACGTTGATGACCCCGCCCAGGGCGTTGCGTCCGAACAAGGTGCTTTGCGGTCCTCTCACGAACTCGACCTGCTCAATGTCCGTGAACTCGAGGCTGGAGGAATTGGCATTCAACTGCGGCACGCCATCGAGGTAGGTCGTGACCCCGGGGTTTGCGGGGCTTGCCCCGATGCCGCGAAAGTAGGGGTTGCTTAGCTTGCGCGCCGTGAATTCGTTCATGAACACATTGGGCGCATAAATCGCCGCGTCCTTCACGGTCAGCACATCCGCGTTGAACAGGTTTTGCTCGGTCACCGCCGTCACACTGACGGGCGTGGCGGACAATACTTCGGGGGTCCGGCGCGCGGTCACCACCACCGGGGCGATGGCCGCCGGGTTTCCAGAGGGCACCTCCTGGGCCGGGGAGGTTGCACCGGCTGCCAACAAGCTGAAGGGTGCGATGAGGAACAAACGCTTCGAGGCAGCGAAAAACCGGCCTGGTCCTGAGC
>JBBQYD010000289.1:0-6874 GCA_038209025.1 Verrucomicrobiota bacterium
GTAATCCTGGAAGCAACGGGCGGAGTCTGGCGGGGTGGGAATGTAAATTTCCCGATCCGGGTAAACCCCGCCTAGGCTCCTGGTGATCTCCCGCGGGAAAGCCGCTTCCAAAAGCAGCCGGTTCAACCGAATGCGAGTGTGGCCCTGCGGGTTTTCCTGGATGAACCGTTCCAGATACTCGGAAATCTGAACGTTCGAGAATTTAGCCCGGGTGAAGAGCGGCTCGGTCTTGGCTTTTTCGGTCAGCTCCTTTTCGAGGGCTTGCGCCTGGTTGGTTCGCCCGGTCTGCAGCAACTCAGCCAGCACCATGGATTGTTTTCGCAACTCCTGAATCAATCGATATTCAAGTTCCAGGAGACGGTTGAGGTCCGCCGCCAGGGCCGCGCGCAGCCGTTGCTCGTTGCCCGGTTTGCCCAGCAGTGCCTGGGTCTCGGGGCTTAAGTGGCTGTAAATAAAACGCGAGAGTACATCTTGTTTTGGCCCGGGCCCCAGCCGCGAAGCGAGCGCGGGCAAATCAACAAAGTGACCGGGTTTGAACATGGAAGTGGAGGTGCGCCGCCGCTTCTCGATGTCATCGCCCAATCCGGTAAAGAATCGGTCGAGCGGACGCACGGTGCGCGCCAGCCAGTTGGTGGTCAGGTTCTTTTCGCGTTCCTCGTTCGAGCGGACCAACTCCTGGAAGAACGGCGGGTCCAGTTGTTGGCTGCGATTGTAGTGGGCGCGGATGTAGCACAGGTACGTGCCGTCGGCGAGGGCGTTTTGGGTGATGATATAGACATCCCGCCGATCAAAGGCCTGATCCAGCTTCGGCTGATCCGCGTGCGGGGTGAAACTTTCATCAAAAATCATGTAGGTGGGACAGAACCGGCCTGGGTCTGTACCGCCGAAAAGAATCGCGTCTTTCGCCATCACCGGGTAAAGCGGCGCCCCGCCGTTGGTGAAAGGCGGGGTGAACATGTCATGTCCAAACCAATAGCCGAACCAATGATTCCTTTGCTCGTTGTTGGCCCAGTGTGTCATGACGGAGTAGAGCGGCATGAGCGTGAAAATGCCGAGGGCAATGGTCAGCGGCGCCTGGGTGCGACGGAGCAGCAGGGCGGCGAGGTACAGCACCGTCATGCCGATCAGGATCAAGCCGGCGTACACGGGCAGGCCGTACTGTTGAGGGTTCGTGAAGGTGTGGATCACGAGTTTGAATAACTCGGCGCCGCTGACCTGCGCGCCTTCGCCGAAATACACGTTGCTGTTGTGCTGGGCAAAGGTGAACAGCGCCAGGCCCACTGCCACGCACGCCCCCATCAGGCCCCAGGCTCGGAACCTTTCGTAGTGCGTGGCCATGTAGGCAAAAATAATCGTAATGCCATAGCCGACCAGCATCGCAATCATGGTGTGGGACGCCCCAAAGAAGACCCGGACGAGGTCTTGCGCCGCGCGGTCCGGCGGAGGATTGAGCAGGATCAGCAAGAGCACCCCCAGGCACAGGTAAATGGCCGCGATGCCAATCAACCAGGCCCGTTCCCGCCGGTGCAACCTGAAGAAGTAAAGAAAGGGAACCAGCGCCAGGAATACGTACACCCAGTTGAACTCTTCCACTATCCCGGTGAACAGCATCCCCAACTGCGTGATGAACCGCATCGGATCGCCGAGGATGTCAGTGGGGTTTGCTTTCTCGTACTGTCCGCGGGTGAACGCATGAATGAAGCCCTCGACCGTTCGCGGATACCCCCACTGCATGGGAGGATTCGTCATGCCCGCCAGCGGCATATAAAAGTAGAATGCGGCGCCTGCAATCCAGCAGCATCCGCAGATGACTACCACCAGCCACTCTTTGCCCGTCTTCCAGGTGTCGCGGGCGAATTTAATGAAGAGCCCGAGGCACGCCAGCGAGAGCAACCAGCTTACGCCGCCGAGCACCGGTTTGGCCGCCAGCAATAGAAAACAGCCCGCCAGCGCCAGGTCGCGTCCGAGCACCGCGAAACCCTCCTTGGTGAGGTATATGAAATAGACGTAAGCCGCTATGGAGCCGACCCCCACCACGTTGAAAATCGTGAATATCGCTGGGTTTTGGTCCAGCGTGGGAATGAGGTGCTGCTGCTTGAGCAGCAACCCGGCCAGGTAAATGATGCTATTCCCCAGAAACAGGCTGCGGCCCATGCGCAAATGGGCCGCGGCAATGGCCACTTCAATCCCCATGGCGGCCACGATCAGGGTTTGGTGGTTCGTGAAACAGATGCCAAAGAAGAACATGGCATAGTAGAGGTAGCGATTGCGCTGCGGGTAATAGATCCAATGCATCAGGCAGACCATCGTGACCATGAACGATGCCACGCTGGTGGGATATACCTCCACGATCACTGATTGGCTCCACATGAATCCATTGAACCCGATCAAATTGCCCGCCACAAAGCCGGCGACCAGGCACACCGCCTTTTCCCAGTTGCCGCCGATGGCCTTCAAATCCTCTATGCCTTCGATAAGCAGGCTGCTGCCGCGGGACACCACCAGGCCGAGTAACCCGGCGGCGAGCGCGCCACTCGTGGCGACTCCCAGACCAACCCGCCAGGCCACGTTCCCAAAAGGCACCAGCACCGTCCAAAGCCACGTGTATATTGTCCAAACCGGATAGCCGGGCGGGTGCGGAATGCCCGCGTAATACGAGCCCACCGCCAGTTCTCCGGAGTCTTCCAGCGTCACTTCGGGCGCCAGGGTCAAAACGTAACCCACCAAGACCGCCAGGAATGTGATGAGGAAGGTCAGCCAGTCGATTCGCCGGAAAAGGGAGGCGTGAACTGCGGTCGAGGGTGGCGCCGCCGCGCTCGGTGTTTCGCCGGCTATCATAGCTTTTTCTGTGCTCATTCGTTGTTGTGCCTTCCCAGGAGGGAAACGGACGCACTACTAGAATGGAAAGCCAAGACCGTTGTCCATTCAAAACTCACGGCAAAATCCCTCGGCTTCTCCCGCGGAACCGGACCTTGATCCGCTTCAGGCAGACGCGATTCGTGCAAAAAGCCGGCCGCGTTTTTTCTTTACTGCGGAACAGCCCGGAGGCAGTGTGCTCGTTAAATTTGCCATGTTATCCAAACTTTTTGCGGGCGTCCTTGCGGCCGGGGGCCTGGGGCTTTGCCTGGCACAAGCCGCTGAAAAGCCGAACATCCTCTGGATCGTCGCTGAAGATATCAATCCGCACCTGGGCTGCTACGGAGACACCAACGCAACCACGCCCAATCTCGATCGCTTTGCCGCCCAGGCGCTGCGGTATCGCACCTGCTGGAGCGCCGCGCCGGTCTGCGCTCCGGCGCGCACCGCGCTCATTTCGGGGGTTTATCCGACCAGCACCGGGGCCGAGCACATGCGCAGCCTGGTTCCGGCGCCAGCCACGCTGCGTCCTTACCCGCAGCTGCTCCGGGACCAGGGCTATTACTGCGTCAACAACAGCAAGCAGGATTACAACCTGGAATTCGCGGGCAAACTTTGGGACGAGTCTTCAGGGAAGGCGCATTACAGGAATCGCCAGCCAGGGCAACCGTTTTTTGCGGCTTTCAATATTGAACTGACCCACGAGAGCCGGATCCGCAAGCGTCCCCACACATTGTCGCATGACCCGGGAAGCATGCGGTTGCCGGCTTACCACCCGGACACCCCGGAGGTGCGGCATGATTGGGCCCAATACTATGACAACATCACGGCCATGGACGCCGTATTTGGCCAGCGGCTGAAGGAGTTGGACGAAGCCGGCCTGGGTGAGGACACCATTGTTTTTTTCTATGGCGACAACGGGGGTGGGATGCCGCGGAGCAAGCGCTGGCTTTATGATTCGGGTCTTCGCGTGCCTTTGATCATCCGCGTGCCGCAGAAGTTCAAGCATTTGGCACCCGCTGATTTCAAGCCGGGAGCCGAGACCGGCCGGCTGGTGAGTTTTGTGGACTTTGCCCCGACCCTGCTCAGCCTGGCCGGAGCTCCTCCGCCTGCCTGGATGCAGGGCGAGGCATTCATGGGGGGCCACCCGGCGCCAGCGCGAAAGTATCTATTCGGGTTCCGCGGGCGGATGGATGAGCGTTTTGATATGGTGAGATCGGCCAGAAACGACCGGTATGTTTATATCCGGAACTACTTGCCCCACCTCGTTTACGGCCGGCACTTGGATTACATGTTCCAGACCCCGACTACGAGGGTGTGGAAAGAGCTTTACGATCAGGGAAAACTTGAACCTCCGCAAACGCTGTTCTGGCAAACCAAACCACCGGAGGAACTATACGATTCCGAGGCTGATCCCGACGAGGTTCGGAACCTGGCGGGTTCGCCCAGGGTTGAACGCGTGCTCGCAGAGCTGCGGGGCGCCTTGCGGGAGCACTTGATGAAGACGCGGGACCTGGGTTTTCTGACGGAGACTGAGATGCACCGGCGGGCGGGGAACCGCCCGCCCTTCGAACTGACGCAAGATGGGAAAGCCTACCCGTTTGCCGAGGTGCTGGAGATGGCGGAGATGGCATCGGCGCTGGCCCCGGACTCGTTGTCCGCGTTGAAGAAAGGACTGCGGCACAAGGACAGCGCGGTGCGCTATTGGGCGGCGGCAGGAATTTTGATGCGTGGTTCGAATGCCGTGTCGAATGCGCGGTCGGAGCTGAAGGCCGCGCTGCAGGATGAGTCGCCTAGCGTGGGGATCACGGCGGCCCACGCGCTCGGGAGATTTGGCAGCGAGGAGGAGCTTGCTCTGGCGCTGGCCGTGCTGGTGCGCTATGCGCCGCCAGAGAAGAATGGGGAGCAAACGGCATTGCTGGCGGTGGACGCGATTGACGCGCTGGGGGGACGGGGAGCGCGCGCACGCGAACAACTGAAGACAATGGCATTAAGGGACCCGGCGGCCCCTGAACGGGGCAGCGGTTACGTGGAACGAATTGTGTCGGGCTGGTAATCTTTCAGGTCATGAGAATTCCGGTAATGGATGCGAGAATCATTCTCCTGGGGGTGGGCCTGCTCCTGGCAGGAAGCCAGTGGGTCGTCGCTGCCGAGTTGCGCGTGGGGGCGTCCGGCGTGAACATCAACCCGCCGGTCGGCACACCGTTGGCCGGTTATTACCGCGAGCGTGCATGCGAGGGGGTCCTGGATGATTTGCTGGCGAAAGCGGTGGTGTTTGATGACGGTCAGACCAGGGCGGCCATGGTGGTTTGCGATTTGCTGACCCTGCCACGCAAAACCGTGCTGGAAGCGCGCAGACAAATTGCGGAGGCCACGGGCATTCCAGCGGATCACGTGTTGATTGCCGCCACCCACTCACACACCGGGCCGGTGCTGGCGCGCGACTCGGCCCTGGACGGGGTGGTCGGGGCCACCAAGACGCTGTGCCGTGAGTATGTTGACCAGTTGCCTAAGCTGATAGCTCAAGCCGTGATTGAGGCCCAGGCCAAGGCGGCGCCCTCGCGAGTCTTCGCTGCCCGGCAGGCTGAAGCTGACCTTGCGTTTAATCGGCGTTACTGGATGACGGACGGCACGGTTGGCTGGAATCCCGGGAAACTGAATGCAAAGGTGATGCGCCCCGCTGGCCCGATTGATCCGGAAGTGGGCGTCGTCTATTTCGAAGCCCTTGATAAAAAGCCGCAGCTTACGTTTGTGAATTATGCGATGCATCCGGACACCACGGGCGGCGCGCGGGTTTCGGCTGATTACCCGGGAGCGTTATCGCGGCGTTTGGCGGATTACAAAGGGCCTGACATGTTGACCCTGTTTGCCAATGGGGCGTGCGGGAACATCAACCATGTCAACCCGAATTGGGCTTCGCCGCAAAGCGGACCGCAGGAAGCCAATCGGCTTGGCACCATGCTCGCCGCAGCGGTGTTCAAGGCCTACACCAAACTCGCTCCGGTTGCGGACCTGCGGTTGCAGGTGCGCCGCGAAACGGTCCGGCTGCCGTTGCCTCCGCTGACTGATGAGCACTTAGTCCAGGCGAGGAAGATTGCCGCGAGGGGAGACCAGGCCAGATTCACGGAACGGGTGGAGGCATACAAGTATTTGGATGTGGAGGCGCGCAAAGGGGAGGCGTGGGAAGTCGAGGTGCAGGTGATCGCGCTGGGAAAGGATCTGGCCTGGGTTTCCATGCCTGGTGAACTCTTCGTCGAGCCCGGTTTGAATATCAAATCGGAATCCCCCTTCCGCCAGACCCATATTGTGGAGCTGGCGAATGGCTCCATCGGTTACATTCCAAACCGATCTGCCTACCTGGAAGGCAATTACGAGGTTCTTAGCGCGCGATGCGCGCCGGGGTCCGCCGAGTTGCTCACGAGCGCGGCGACACGGATGTTGGCCGAAATGGCGAAGTAATTGGTTTCTCGGGGGGCGCCGCCGGGGCCGGTACGGATCAGAGACACTGAAAAATAAGTTGACGGTAATAAAGCCACACACCAGTATCTCCATGGTATCCAATATGAAAGAGAAACGCCAGGCTCCCGGCGGTTTCACGCTGATTGAATTGTTGGTGGTTATCGCGATCATTGCGATCCTTGCAGCGATGTTGTTGCCGGCGCTATCCAAGGCCAAAGCCAAGGCGCAACAAGTCAAGTGCGCTTCCAACATGCGAAATTGGGCGGTTGCCACCGTGATGTATATGGGCGAGCAGAATGATTGCCTGCCATTTTTTGGAGATAATTCCGCTGATTACACCATGGCCTTCTGGCACGCCAAACTCGCCCCTTACGTGATTCGCGCCACCCAGGGCGGCATCAGTTTCGGTGCGACTGATATTTATACCAACGAAATCCGCAAGTGCGCCGGTGGGAGCTACGGTCCCGTGCCTTTCGCCACTGGTCCTGCAACCGGCTCCGGGACTTGGAACTGCTGGATTGGCGCCAATTTCGGAGCCTTTGGCGACCCGCCCGTCAGT
>JBBQYD010000290.1:0-6835 GCA_038209025.1 Verrucomicrobiota bacterium
GACCGCAAGCCCCACCCGGGCCTGTTCACCGTCAAGCACGTCTATCAATACCTTCGCTGCCAGCCAGTGGATCTGGCGGCCCGCACGCTCGAATTGAAGAACCTGTTCGATTTCACCAACCCGAAGGACATCGCCGTCCTCCGTTGGCGGCTCACTGGCGACGGCGTTGAACTGCAGTCGGGCACGCTGCCCGCGCCCGACCTCGCGCCGCACGCCGCTGCGCCGCTGACCCTGCCCGTGAAACCCTTCGCCCCTCAACCGGGCGTGGAGTATTTTCTCGAAGTCAGCTTCCTTCTCCGGCACGACACGCCCTGGGCGAAGGAGGGGCACGAGATCGCGTGGGACCAGTTCAAGCTGCCCGACGCGGCCCCCGCAGTGGCTGCGGCCGTCGCGCTCCCGCCGCTCAAGTCCGCGCAAACGGCCAAGGCTTTTACGGTTTCGGGCGCCAGCTTTACGGCTGTTTTCGATTCGCAGCAGGGAACACTGGTCTCCCTCAAATACAAGGGCGTCGAGTTGATTCACCGCCCGCTTCGCCCAAATTTCTGGCGTGCGCAGACCGACAACGACCGTGGCCGCGACATGGCATCCTCGCAGGGTCTTTGGCAACGGGCGCATGAAGCGGCGGAGTTGACTCACTTCGAGACGACTTCGGTTGGCGCGGGGGGCGTGCGCATCAGCGTCACCCACAAGCTGCCACGGGTCGAGGCTGCTTGGGAGACGGACTACACCGTGCTGCCGGGTGGCGACATCCTCGTGGATGCGCGGTTCAAGCCCGCCCGTACCAACCTGCCTAAAATGCCCCGACTCGGGTTGCAGATGGAACTACCCGCCGGCTTTGAACGCGTCACCTGGCTTGGCCCCGGCCCCGACGAAACCTACTGCGACCGCCGGGACGCCCGGGTGGGCCTCTACTCGGGCAGCGTGAGTGAACAGTTCTACGCGAACTACGTGGAGCCGGGCGAAACCGGCAACAAGACCGACGCACGCTGGATTGCGGTGAGCAACGGCAAGGTCGGCCTGCTGGCGGTGGGCCTCCCCCGGTTGAGCGCGAGCGCGCTCCACTACGGCACGGAAGATTTGAACGCCGCCAAACACCCCTTCCAACTGCCCCGCCGCGACTATGTCACCCTCAACCTGGACCTCGCGCAACAGGGCGTGGGCGGGGACACCAGTTGGGGGGCTTGGCCGCACAACGAATTCCTCATCCCTTGCCAGGCCCAGTCCTACCGCTTCCGCCTGCGCCCGATCGAGGCCGGGAGTGAGGTCGCCCACCTCGCCCGGCAGGCGGTCCCGGGAAACTGAAGTCGGTGGTGTCACGGCCCGAGCGATCGGCTTAAGCAATTGAAATCCATCATGACCCGAGAAACAACCTTGCTGGCGCTGGCTGGACGGGAGCGAGTTGACTGCCGGAGCACTTGTTCCGGCGTACGGCCTGAGCCTCGCAATTTTTCGATGACCCAATGCCGAATCCCTGCGCTCGGTGCCCGATGGAGATGGGGTCCGACCGTTATCCTGGAGGGCTTGGCGCTGCTCGCCGTGGTTCAATCCAGCCTGGGTCAGTCGCCTTCGCTGGACTTGGCCGGGATTTGTGTGGTCCCTCATTTGCAGTCTGCCGAAATGCGTTACCGGCGTGATCCAGACCTCAGCCTCGGCGCCCGGGTCGAGTTGTTCGTCCGCAACCGCGGGGCCGCGGAAATGCGCCTCACTGCGGACGCGGCAATTCGGATGCGCGGCCGGACCCCCGAGGACATGCTGGCTGATGACGAATGGGCGTGGTACGATTTTCCCAGCGCGTGGACGAACGGGCCGCTGGTCCTGCCGCCGGGGGCGTTGACGGTGTGGTCATTCAACGGAAAACGCGCGCCGTGGGGTTTGGATACCAGCGCCACGCTGGAGGTCGGTCGTGACACAACAAAGTTCCACATCACGGAACCGCGTGTGTGGCTTTCAGCGGTCACTTTCTTGGGCAGCCCTACCAATCCGTTTCCCGACTCGCTCATCCTACACGTCGCCAATCAGACGCGCGAACCACTGCGGCTCGAGGCCTGCCGGCTCTGGTTGCCAAAGGACAATTTATCGGGTCGGACGCTCCTGCCGCAGCCCTGGCTCACGAACTTGAGCGCGTTTCCCGCTGATGCCGTGATTCCTCCCGGCGACCGAGGCGGAGCACGCCTGGTCACCGGGGCTTTGCCGCTGACCTACACCGCGCTGGAAGTGAAGCTGACTGATACTGGCGGACAACCCGTCACGCTCTGGGCCCATGTCCGCATCAAACGCGAAACGTTTGATATTAGCGGGGGATGGGTCGGCGGAAATATGGGCGGGCGGAGCAGTCTCACCTTCGAACCCTACCTCAAGACGCTGCGCCGAATGCATATCAACACGGGCCACATTGCGGATACATCGGGCTACACCGACCAGACCGGCCCGGACGGACTTTATACCCGCTACCCTCTGAAGTACTTCAACAAACTCGAACCATTCAGCCGCTACGACACGGATGCAATGCTGCCGCGCATTCACGGGGTCGAGTTTCTCGGCGAGCCGCAATACGGCGGCGGCCGGCCCGTCCCGCCGCAAGAAGTTTGGCGCGCGCTTGCGCCCTATGCGGCCACGCGTCTGACCACGACCGTCACCCACAGCGAGGAACGCATCTGGCGTTATTACGCGGGGCTGTCGGATTATCCGCATTACGATGCGTACCGAGTCACCGCACCAGCCCCCGACGCGTGGGGCAAGTATGATCGCTGGAACGGACAAACCATTCGCTGGGGTGCGCCGCTCGAAACCATTGGCGACATGACGCGCAGTTTGCGCGAGTTGAACCGCCCGCGCCCCATCGCCTACTGGTCGCAAGGCGCGCATCACGGCTGGGACAGTTACGGTGGACGCAAGCGCACCTCGCCCACGCCGGATGAACTCCGCGCCCAGGCTTACCACGCTTTGGCCAGCCGCATCACGTCGCTCTACTGGTTCAACCTGAGCTTGAAGTCGCTGCTCAAGTTTCCGGATCTCATTGAACCGATCACCCGCGTCGGACGTGAAATCCGGATGCTCGAGGATTTCTATCTGGAGGGTGATGCCGTGAGCCATGAGCGAATCCTGCGTGATGGAAGACCGGACTGGGACTTGGACGCCGTTGCCGGTCCGCGTGGCGCGCTGCTGTTTGCGCTCGATCTCGATTACGTGGCGGATTCCACTGAGAAAGTCTTTAAGTTCGGGCCGCCGCGGGAGGCCCGTTTTCGCTTCCACCTCCCGGTGTATGCCCGCCAGCCGGTTGAAGTCTTTCGCGTGGACGCCGACGGGGTTGCGCCGATCGAGCACACCACTAAGGAGCAATTACTGGAGGTTCGTGACCGGGTCAGTCGCGTGGCGATTTACGTGGCCGCGACTCGCGCTGGCGAGCGTGAGCGGATCGAAACTCGCCGCAAGACGCTGATGGCCGAAGAGAATTCACTCGGTTTCAATCCTGGGCAGAACGAAGCAGATCTCACCGTAATAAGGCAACTTCTTGACCTCACTGCTAAATGATTTCACTCCCGCAACCCACCCACTCTCAACGTGAACTCAAGTAACCCTGCATCACCTCACTCCAGCGCCATGACCGACATTGGCGGCAGCCGCCGATCCTACCTCTACTATCTGCTCCTGGTGGCGGGCATGGGTGGTCTGCTGGCGGGCATTGACTACGGCATCATCGCCGGAGCGCTGCTCTACCTGGACAAGACGATTCCCATGAGCGCTGCGCAACAGGGATTCATGGTGTCCATCTATGTGTTCGGCGGGGTGATCGCCTCGTTGTTCGCCGGGACGCTGGCCGATGTGCTGGGGCGCAAGAAAATGATGGTGCTGGCCGGGCTGATGTTCGTGGTGAGCATTGGGCTGATCTTCATTTCCTCGGGCTACCTGGCGCTCTTGTCAGGCCGCATCCTGATGGGATTGTCCGGCGGCGTGGTCTGCGTGGTGGTGCCGCTCTACATGGCCGAGTGCCTGCCGGCTCGGTTGCGGGGGCGCGGGACCTCGGTGTTCCAATTGCTGCTGACGCTCGGCTTTGTGCTGGCGGCTTTCATCGCCACTCACTTTGCCAACGTTCACGAAGCCGCCGTCCAAGCCGCGCTGGGCGATCCGGAGAAGATCTTCGCGGCGGACGATGCCGCCTGGCGTTACATTTTTCTCACGGCGTGCATTCCCGGGGTTCTTTTCACCCTGGCCGCGATGCTGGTGCGGGAATCTCCGCGCTGGCTCTTCCGCCGACAACGCGTCGAAGAAGCCCGGCGCATTCTGCGCTTTACCCTGAGCGAGGAACAAACCGCTCTGGAGATCAAGGAAATGCAGGAGCGCAGCGGCCAGAGCCAGGCGGAAGCCGGACTGGTCACGCCGAAGCGGAGCGATGGCGGATCGCTGCTCCAGCGCAAGTATGTGGTGCCCTTTGTCATCGCCTGCGTCGTGTTGGCCTGCAACCAGGCCACCGGAATCGGTTCCATCCTGGCCTACGCGGCAAAGATTCTGCAAGGCGCCGGCCTGTCCGAAAAGCAGGCCGCCTTCGACCTCCAGGTCATCACGGGGATCAACTGCGCGGTGACCCTCCTGGGGGCGCTCCTGGTGGACAAGCTGGGGCGCAAGATTCTGCTGTCCATCGGCACCGGCGGCATCATCATCTGCCTGGCCTCCGCCGGCTTGCTCTTCTACAGCTTCGAGTCAAAGCGCGGTGATGTGCTCGTACAGGTTCGCGCCGGACTCGCGGCGGATGGCCGAAGCCTCTCGGTGAAAGTTGACCGCCGCCTTGGCAAGCTCTATGGCGATGTCCCCAGCCAGCTCAGCGTTACCTACAAATTCGAGAAGGAGACGACGCCGAAAATCGCCTCCGCCTTCTCCAATGCCGCCGCGGAGAATGACCGCACGCTCAATCTGCGGCCCGAAACCGAAAAGAAATGGATGACGGTTGACGGCAAGAAGGTCGAGGAAACCCGCGTCAAGGACAATGGCAAGCTGGAGATCCTGCGGGCCAGCTACGGCCCCATCGCCTCGCCGGAAACCGGCAAATGGGTGCTTATCATCCTTTGCGGCTTCATCGCCTTTTTCGCGATTGGCCCGGGCGTATGCGTCTGGCTCGCCCTGACGGAGTTGATGCCCACCCGCATCCGCTCCACGGGCATGGGCATCGCCATGGTCCTGAATAACGGCGTCCAGTTCCTGAGCGCGCTGTTCTTCCCCATCGTCGTGGGCAGTTCTGGCTTCCACTCCATGTTCTTTATCTGGAGCGGTTGCACCGTCATCTACTTCATCACGGCAGCGTTCTTCATGCCGGAGACGAAGGGCAAGACCCTCGAGGAAATCGAGGACTACTTCGACAATAAAGGCCGCAAACCCTGATCCGTTAACCACACTTGTATGAGCACTCGAAGAAACATTCGCAAGACCATGAACTCTCAGTCCATCACCACCGGCTCGATCACGCTTCCCGCCGAAGTGGGGGAGGAGAAAATGGTGGTCGAACTTGCCCGCAAATGGGGCGCTGATGCGATCCGCGATAGCGACGGCACCGAGCTGTCGCCGGAAATGCTGGACCTGGGCCTGGAGGTCTATTCCACGATCTGCCTGGTTCGGGCCGAACAGACTTATCCGCGCCGGCACATGGACCAGCTTCCGCAGAAGTTCCTCATGTCGGATCCGGTCACCGCCACCGCCTCGCGGTTGGTGATTGATCCGATGAGCGGCTTCTACCGCGAGAAATACGTCATTGATACGAAGCATGACGCCCGGAGGTATTGGGAGGTCATTGACCGGACCACCGGGCGGCTCGTCAAGCCTTCGCAGTGGACGCTCAACCCGAGGACCGGGAAAGTCACCATCCGCGGCGTCATCCGGTTCCATGTCTATGCGGTGAATTTCCTCGTGTTCCAGATCTGGGATACGGTTTCGATGTACAATCATCTGACGAATAAGTGGACCAAGCCGCACGTCATCAGCGTCGATCCCTATCATAAACAGTGCTGGGACCACCTGATGGCCTACTTTGAAAAGTATCTGCAAGAACATCCCCGGACCGATGTCGTTCGGCTGACCTCGCTCGCGTACGCGTTCGCGATCGACTCGGATCAGAACGCCGTGGACAAGTTCCGCGACTGGACCGGCTACCAGGACACCATCAGCGTCCCGGCGCTTGAAGATTTTGCAAAGGAATACGGCTATCGTCTCCGCGCCGAGGATTTCGTGGACCAGGGCTATTACAACGCCGCCTGCCGGGTCCCCTCGAAAGGTTATCTCGATTGGATGGAGTTCATCCATCGCTTCGTCGTGAGATTCGGCAAAGCGCTCGCCGACCGGGCGCACAAGGCGGGCAAGCGCGCCGCCATTTTCTGGGGTGACCATTGGGCGGGGGTCGAACCCTACCAGCCCGGCTTCCTGAAGATGGGCATTGATATTCACGTCGGCGCCGCCGAGGACGGCGTTGCACTGCGCCGCGTCTCGGATGCCCCAGGGGACCTCGTCAAGGAGTTGCGCCTCTATCCTTACTTCTTCCCCGATGTCTTCCGCGAGGGCGGCGACCCGGTGAGCGAATCGCTGAGCAACTGGATCAAGATCCGCCGCGCGCTCCTGCGCAAGCCCGTTGACCGCCTCGGCTACGGTGGCTACTTGAGTCTCGCGCTCAAGTTCCCGAAATTCGTGGAGCATGTGGCCGAGCTGTGTCAGGAATTCCGTGCGTTCAAGGCCAACTCGGGCGGTGGCGAATCCTTGAAGGCGCCCATCAAAGTTGCCGTGCTCAACTGCTGGGGCAAATGGAAGGCCTGGATCAACAGCTTCGGTGCGCCCCAGAAGTTCCTGGTCAAACGAC
>JBBQYD010000291.1:0-6835 GCA_038209025.1 Verrucomicrobiota bacterium
CCTGGCCGGTCTGCCGTGTGTTTTTATCCGGCTTACCGGATGTCCGTTGCGTTGTTCCTATTGCGATAGTGTTTACGCGTTCACCGGCGGGCGGACCATGCCGGTGGCTGAGGTGTTGGAAGAAACGGGGCGGTTGGCCAAACCCTACGACTCTGTCCGCACTTCCCCCGGCCTTGGCACGCGGTTGCCCCTGGTGGAGTTGACTGGCGGCGAACCGCTGGCACAAAAAGCCGTGCTGCCGCTCATGGCGTCGCTTTGCGACCGTGGCTACACGGTGCTGCTGGAAACCAGCGGGGCCTTGGACATTTCCAGCGTGGACCCCCGGGTCCGGCGCATCATGGACCTCAAATGCCCGTCGAGTGGGGAGGTGGAGCGAAACCGGTGGGAGAATTTGGCCCTGCTCCAGAAGACCGACGAGATCAAATTCGTGTTGGGGACCTGGGAGGATTACGACTGGGCCAAACAGCAGGTGCGGGAGCTTGAACTGGACAAGGTTTGTCCATTGCTTGTTTCGTGGGCGCACCCTTTATCCGCTGAGCAGCGCGACCCGGTGCTGAAGCGAAGACCTGGAGAGTCGCATCCAGTTTCCCGGCTGGAACTGGTTGAGCGCATTATCGCTGACGCACTGCCGGTGCGTTTTCAATTGCAGATGCACAAGGTGATTTGGGCGCCCGACCAACGCGGTGTCTGAAACAATGAACACGCGGAAAACACTTCGATTGCTCCGGGATTACGAATCCAGAAACATCACTTTTGTCGATCCTCACGGGGGGTGGCCCATTATTTGGGAAAAAGCGCGCGGCGTTTGGGTGTGGGATGTGGAAGGCCGGAAATACCTGGATTTGACCGCCGCGTTTGGAGTGGCTGCGGCGGGCCACGCGAACGCTGCGGTGGTGCGCGCCGGCCAGGCTCAAATGGCGCGTCTGCTGCATGCCATGGGAGATGTGCATCCGCATGCGCAGAAGGCGAAGCTCGCCCGGGAACTCAGCCGACTCACTTTTGAACGTTGGCGGAAGGGGAAGCGTGGGAAGACTATCTTCTGCAATTCCGGGTTCGAAGCGGTCGAAGCCGCTCTCAAAACCGCTGCCTTAGCCACCAAACGACCGGGGGTGATTGCCTTTTCGGGCGCTTACCACGGGGTGGGCTATGGAGCGTTGAACACCACTCACCGGGAGCATTTCTGGGGTCCCTTCAAGTCGCAGTTGAAGCGGTTTGGCAGGTTTTTGCCGTTCCCTTCCCGGGCCGGGGAAATGACCCGCCTGGAACAAAGCTTGCAGCGAATCTTACGCGCCGGGAAAACCGGTGCGGTGCTGGTGGAACCGGTGCAGGCGCGGGGCGGGATACGGGTGCCGCCCGCTGGGTTCCTGAACCTCTTGCGCAGAACCTGCGACCAATACGGGGTGCCCCTGATCCTGGACGAGATTTACACCGGGCTTGGCCGCACGGGAAAATGGTTTGCCTGCGAGCATGAGAATGTCATGCCGGACCTCATTTGTCTGGGCAAGGCACTCACGGGTGGTTTCCCGCTTTCGGCTTGCGTGGGACGCGCCGACCTCATGGACCAGGCGTGGCCGCCTTCCGACGGCGAAGCCATCCATACCAGCACGTTTCTCGGGCACCCGGTGGGGTGCGCCATGGCGCTGGCGCAGATCAGTGAGATTGAGCAGCGAAACCTGGTGGAGCGCAGCCGATCCCTCGGCCGGCATTTGCTGGAGCGTTTACAGCAGCTTGCGGATTCCAGTCCCGCACGCATGGAGGCTCGCGGAGTGGGGCTGCTGGCGGGCATCGAATTCCGGACGCTTGCCGGTCAACCCGCTACGAAGACAGTTCTAGCCCTTACGAAAACTCTTTTGAAAAGAGGCATACTGGTTCTGCCCGAAGGTGAGCGCGCCGAGGTGCTAAGCTTCACCCCACCGCTAGTGATTGGGCGGCGGCAACTCGATACGGCTTGTGAGGTCCTCGCGCAGCTTGTGGAAAATCTATGAAGCTTTCCGAAATGAAAGGAATCCTGGCGGGGGAAAACATCCAGCTCACCAAATCGCTGGGACAGAACTTCCTTCATGACCAGAACCAGCTTGCAAGAATTGTCGGGGCGGCGGAGTTGTTCCCCACGGATAAGGTCCTGGAAATTGGTCCGGGCCTGGGACCGTTGACGGACAAGTTGCTGGAGCATGCCGAACGTGTGCTCGCCCTGGAAAAAGACCTGCGTCTGGTGGAGGTGTTGCGCCGGCGTTATGCCGCCCATCCGATGGCCGCCAAGCTGGATCTTCGGCACGAGGACGCCTTGGATTACTTGCGGATGAAAGACCGTTCCTGGGCCGGATGGAAGTTGGTGGCCAATCTGCCCTACTCGGTGGCTTCTCCAATCCTGGTGGAATTGGCGTTGGCGAAACGCGGCCCTGACCGGATCGTGGTGACGCTGCAATTGGAGGTCGCCCGGCGCTTGATGGCTGGCTCGGGGAATCGCGATTACGGTGTGCTGACCCTGCTGGTGCAACTCGAGTATGAACCCGTCGAATGGTTCAAGATTCCGTCTGGCTGTTTCTTTCCCGAGCCGGAGGTGGACTCGGCTTGCGTGATCCTGCGGCGGCGGCAGCCGCTGCTCCCTCCGGAGTTGAAACCCGATTTTGTGCGGGTGGTGAAAACCACGTTCAGCCAGCGGCGGAAAATGATGATGAAGCTGCTCAAAACCGGCTGGCCCGCGGACGTGGTTGAACAAGGGTTTGCGGAGTTGGGGTTGTCCCGTCAGGCGCGAGCGGAAAGCCTGGGTCTGGCGGAGTTTGTCGCTCTCACCAAATACTTGGTGGCCCGGGGAGCGACCGCAGACCAAAGCCATGACCCGGCCTAAAGTGCTGAAAGGCGTTTACATTTTAGCCGGCGTGCTTTTCACCCTCCTGGGGCTGCGATTGACGGGGTCGCCATGGAGTTACGTGGCGCTCAATGCCGGGATCGGTTACCTGCTGGTGGGCCTGGCCTATTGGCGGGTATGGCCTGGCGTGCTGGGCAAACGGCGAGACGGACGGTTAATGCTCTCCAGCTATCTCTTATTCTGGCCTTATCATCTGACGAATTGGTTTACCTGCGCGTTATTTCGGTGGGGCCTTCGGGAACACCCGTTTGATCGCGTCGCACCGGGCCTGTTCTTGGGAGGCCGCCTGATGGCTTCGGATCGCGGGGCTTTTAAGCAGGCGGGCATCCGGTCAGTACTGGACTTGACTGCTGAATTCAGCGAAGTGGGCTTCATCCGCTCCGCGCCCGGATACGCGTGTTTGCCGATTTTGGATCGCACCGCGCCCAACCCTGAGGAACTCCGGATGGCCGTCGAATTCATTGAGAGCCGGTTGGTGCATGGAGCGGTTTATGTCCATTGCGCCCTGGGACACGGGCGAAGCGCTGTGGCGGTGGCCGCCTGGATGTTAAAGAGCCGAAACGCCAACTCGCCCGAGGATGCCATTGCCAAACTGAAAGCGGTCCGTCCCGGGGTGAATCCCTCGGCGGCTCAACGCCAGGCTCTGGCCGAGTATGCACGCCACTTATGAATGAGGAAATCTTCGACGTGGTGAACGAGCGGGACGAGGTGATCGGGCAACAGCCGCGCCGCGAAGTCCACCGCCTGGGTTTAATGCACCGGGCCGTGCATGTGCTGGTCTTCAACCGCCTGGGCGAGGTGTTTCTGCAGAAACGCTCGATGCTCAAGGACCGCCAGCCCGGCCTGTGGGATTCGTCATCCTCCGGTCATGTGGATGCCGGGGAGGACTATGATGCCTGCGCGCTGCGCGAACTGCGCGAAGAGCTTGGTTTCCTGCCGCAAACCCCGCCCATCCGCTTGTTCAAACTGAATGCCTCCCCCGAGACTGATCAGGAACATTTGTGGGTCTATCGTTGCCGCGGAGAAGGCCCGTTCACGCTGCAGGCTGAAGAAATTTCTGAAGGCCGCTGGCTGAGCGTGGCCGAGGTCAACCGTTGGATTGGCGAGCAGCCGCGGGACTTTGCCACTGGATTTCTGACCCTGTGGCGCAAGCATCAGGGTGGAGCCAGTCTTTCGTGAGCGTTCCCCGGCGCATCCCGCCGGGATTTCCCAATTTCGTCGTTGACGTAACCGTGGTTCTGTTGTTTATCGACAGTAATCAGACGCAACCAAACAGCACCCATGGGAATCTGGGGTTTTGGGAAAGCGCTTCCAGCTACTCATCGGGGGTGCTCTGAACGCCGCTCGCCTCAGCAGTTGCTTGAATTGCGTTGTGAAAGGAAAGTTCGCGCAGCGAGCGCGAAATTCCTGACTTTTGACAAGGCAGTGAAAATCGGAGCGTGGACATTCCAGTCCGCCCTTGGCGGGCACAGGGTTCCAAGGCAATCATGGCGAACGAGCAACACAGCGCCGAAGAGCAGGCGGGCAGAGATGCCCGCGCGCCTTTCCTGGCCATGAGCATGCTCATGCTGGTTGCGGTGATCGATTTCGGGCCGTCTGTTTGCGCCCAGGCCCTGGAACGAACCATTCTTGCGGGCGATGAGTTGGCCCTGCCGGCGGATTCCCCTGCCCGTCGCCAGGACACACTTGAGGCGGCATCGCCTTTCAGCGCCGTTGGCGCCCTGCGGATAGATTCTGCCGGGTTCAGCTACATAGGAAGTGCGACCGCGATCGGGCCTAATTGGGTGCTGACCGCCGGCCACAACCTCGACCTGAACGATAACGGCGCACCGGATCCGGGCATAAGCATCAGCTTCCACCTGCCTGGGTTCGGTATTTACCAGGCCCGCAACTGCTACACTTACCCGGGCTACAGTGGGTTTGGCAATCCCTCCATCCAGCGGGACCTGGGCCTGCTCTACTTTGAAACTCCGCTTCCCTCCGGAATATTGTTTCCCTCCCTCTCTTCCCATTTGAGTATCGGTCAGGAGGCTGCGCTGGTGGGCTATGGCCGATCCGGTTATGGCAACTATGGCCATACCACCTCCGCCAGCCTGACGGACCGCCGGATTGGGAATAATGTGGTGGACTGGTTCACTCCGGATGATCAGGGCGGAGGCTTCCCGGCTTTATTCCGCTATGACTTCGACGCACCGGACACAACGGGCTCGCTCAGCGGCAGCCTGGGGAACAATCTCGAATCGCTGATCGGCCCCGGAGATTCAGGTGGCCCACTGCTGGTGGACCTGGGCGGCAGTTATGCCATTGCCGGGGTCAACACCTTCGTGGAGGGGTATGGCGGACGCTTCGGTGATATAGGCGGCGGCGTGGTGCTGGCCCCATATCTGGATTGGATCGTCCAGATGACGGGTATTCCCGTGCCCGAACCCTCCTCAGTTTCGTTGGTCCTCATTGGCCTCGGTTGGCTGTTCCACAGGAAATCGAAATCCATCAAACTATGAAAAATCGAACACTTGTCCTCCTGCTCACGAGTCTCTGCCTCCTCACCGGGCTGCCGCTCGCCGCGCAGACCAACCCCGCCGTCAGGCTCTTCCCCGATGAAGACCCGCTCACGCCGGACAATCTCAAGCTCGTCTGGCCCGCCACGCCCGGACTGCGTTACGAGGTCAGGCAATCCACCAATCTGCAAACCTGGTCCACCGCCCCCGGCTACCCCGCGCCCGCCAGTGCCCGCGCCCAACAAATGCCTTTCCAAACCACTGGCAGCGCCCGCTTCTTCCAGGTCAGGGAACTGGACGAGCAACCCCCCGTAATCCTCAGCCAGTATCCGCCAGATGGCGGCTTTGCCGTGCCCAGGTATTCCGACCTCACGATGCAACTTTCCGACGCCACCGGCATCAACGCCAATTCCATTCGCATGACGGTCGGCAACCTTGGCACGTTCTCCCTAACCAATGCTCAACTCACGTTCGCCAGCGGCGTGCTGACCTTCCTCAACGGCGGCAGCGTCCCTTTGGGCGGCTGGGGATCGAATGTGGTGGTGACCCTGGTCATGGCCGACACCTTGGGTTTCGCTGTTACCAACACCGCGACGTTCACCCTGGAAGTTCAGCCGCAAGTCGTCACCAACCTGTTCGTCTTCGGCTCCCCGCAGGCGCAGCGCACCGGCCAGCGGATTGGCAACATCCCCACGGCGGCGCTGGCGGGCAGCGGCCCCGTTCCGATGGGTGGCGGCGATCCGTGGACATTGGAACTCGTCGCCAGCAACCGGCTGGAACTCTCCTACACCAACACCGCTCCCGGGTTCGTTGAGGGCCAGTATGTCTGCAATCTCACGCCCGCCACCACCACGGACATTTTCTACCGCAAAGTCACCTCCACCAGCGACAACGCTGGCCTTAAACGCCTGACCCTCTATACCACCGACGTCCCGCTGGCCGAGATTCTCCCGGAAGGCTCCGCGTCCCTTTCGCCCAATTCGGTAATCTATCAGGTGACCAGCAACGCCATCATCCGCGCCCTCGCCTACAAGGGCGTTATCCCCATGGGCTCGATCGGCGTGAACACGCAAAAAACACTCTATGATGCCGGTGGCGTTAACCTGACCCTGCAAGAAGCCAAATTCCTGTTCACCCCCACGCTGGCCCTCTCCTTTGAAACCCACAATTTCAAATTACAACGCTTCGCCGCCGAGTTGCACGGGCGGTTGGAAACGGCCATCGTGCCGCGGTTGACTATTGCGGGCGCGCTTTCCGATACCAAGAGCTTTCCTCTCTACGCGAACAAACTCGTGGTGTTTGTGGGTTATGCCGGGCCCCTGCCCGTCTGGCTGGACTTCGATTTTGAGGTCGCCGCCGAGGTGGGCTATACCCTGTCAGCGAGCGCCGTGCTGACCACCGGGTTCCGGCAAAACGCCAGCCTCACTTTCGGCGTGGACTACGTCAAGGATCGATCGCCCGAACTCCA
>JBBQYD010000292.1:0-6801 GCA_038209025.1 Verrucomicrobiota bacterium
ACCCGATTTTCTGCCCTGAAAGGGCAAAACTCGGACGGGTGTTGCCCTTTCAGGGCAAAGCAAGGTGAGTTGGTCGAGTTCCCAGGCCGTTGGCCTGGGCTGACGAGTGAAGGCACCTTTGGTGCGAACGCCATGATGCGAGTGAAACCACGAGCGCCGAACCCGCCAGTTGAGCGGATGGCGGCGGGCGGAGGCTCTTTGCCAACTCCTGCGCCGTGGGCCGCCACCACCGCTCACCGGTTTCGTTCGGCGAAACATTTTGCGCGTGACGGTGTTCAAAATCATTATGCTTAGAGCGGCGCGGGCATTCACCCTCATTGAGTTGTTGGCTGTCGTCGCGATTTTGGGAATCCTGGCGGCGCTAATGCTGCCAGCAATTTCTCGATCCAAAAGCAAGGCGCAGCAAATCCGGTGCGTTAGCAATCTGCATCAATTGGGCTTGGGCTTGCAAAAGTTCGTGGCAGAGAACCACGCCTACCCGTCGGGCGTCGCGGGCACGAACAGTGACAATCCGGGCTCTTGGATTGCGCAACTCCAACGAGGAGGATTCGACGTTTCCAAGCCCCGACCATATTTCTACTCCGAAGGGGTGTGGCGCTGCCCCTCCTCCCGGTTGACCCGGGATGCGCACAGCCGCGGGAGCCCGATTAGTTACGGCTATAATGCTCACGGCACTGGCGGAAGCCCCACCAATGCGCTCGGTCTGATGGGGCACTTCGTCTCTTTTTCAGCCATGTTTAGCCCCATCAATGAGTCGGAAGTGCTTGCTCCCAGCGATATGATGGCCCTCGGCGATAGCTTCAACGGAGGGGCGTTTTTTGTGCGAACGGCCCCTTATGGCAGACGAGAACCGGCGCGGCATCAGGGCAAAGTCAATGTGGCGTTTTGTGATGGCCATGTCGAATCACCAACGCTGGAGTTTGTGTTTCAAAACACGAATGATATCGCGCTGGTTCGCTGGAATCGAGACCACTTGCCGCATCGCAATGAACTATGAGGCCGAACCAACCGGCTGCACCGAGCCCCGCGATCGCGTCTCGGTTGCATGGCGGGCATCACTGACGCGGGGTCGGTGAGCCGCGGCGTTCGCCTTCACCTATGTGCGAGCGGAGCGAGCCAAGAACGGACGCCCTGAAAGAGCTACAATATTCCAGTAAATACGCTCGTAGTTGAACCAGCCCGGATCAGCCCGCGATGGAGAGTCGCGGGCAGTATGGCGCTTGTGTTTGAGCGGTGAGCTCTTTTTGAGGGAGGTTGGAACGTAAAGGCGCCTGAGAACTGTGGACGCTCAGACGTTCCGCGGCCGGGAAGATGTTTTCGGAGGGGTTCATCAGCCAACGATATGCCCCGTACGGTCGAGCACCGCCCCCCGGCGGGGCACCGGAAAGACGGTCTGCCTGCGGTGCGGCTGACCGAGAATTTCTGTTTGCTTTTGGCCTATACACGGAGCAGGCTCAGGTTGATGACCACGGCAGCCACAGTTCTGAGGATCAGCGCGGGGCTGAAGCCACGGCTGGCAGGGCCAACCTGTCCGCCTCGGCCGTCGAGAGTCGCCCCCGTCGCCCTGAATGGGGATACTCGACACTGTGATTCGAAGGTCCTGCTCGAAGCGGCTTAGTGCAACCAGAGGATATGCGCCATGCCCGACCATTTCCGAATTTCCAATGCCCGTGTTCCTTCGGGCACGGCGTATACACTCTCTATACGTCAAGCGTCACCACAATGCCACGGAACACCCTATGCCAAAACAATACAACATCGACACGATACTTACGCAGAACTGGAGCAAGGCGCAGTGCGAGCTTTGTGGCGTCCTGGAACGTGCGGGCGGGCTGCGCAGTCCCGATGCACTCAACTCAGCGGAAACGACATTTCTCGCGGCGTTCAACTGCTGGGGTGGCATCGAGTGCGAGGGGCTCAATGGCTGGCTCCTTAACACGCCCGACCCGCAGATATTTAAGCAGGCGGTTGAGGCATTCCGCTCCATTGGAGCATTCAAACGAGCCGATGCCCTCTGGCGTGTCGCCGGGCTCTTCCCGGGCTCTGCACTACCACAGGACCCGGGCCTGTTCGCTGAAGTGGTCAACGATGACGAGCACGAGAACCTGTACCGCGAGATCGAAGAAAAGATGAGCGCAGAGGACATTGACACGTTGCTTCACCAATACGTCACCAACCACGTCCAGGAGTTCAAATGAACGAGCCGCGGCTGCTTAACTTGTCGGCTGGAGGCGACGCCGGGACGGCGGTCTGTTTGCATGTCCGGCGCTGTTCGCCAGGCGTGCCTCAGCCGGGTTGCTAGGCGTTGTTGTCACATCTCATATGTTTGGACTATTCAAGAGGCGACCACAGGAACAACCGACCGGAGAACCTCATCCGCAGCATCGGAACTTCGCGCGCATGTTGATCCCCGATGCTCTCGCCCGACACCGCAGCGGATTCTTAGCGGCGTTGTCAGCAGCAGAAGCCAGCAAGACACTACAGGAGAATTGGCGGCGCTTTGGTGTTGCCGTTCTTCCGTCGGCGCAATTGTGGCCACCCGACGGACTGAGTGTTTCTGCTTTTCAGCACGAGAAGCACCTTTGTGTATTGATTACGTTCCCTATGCCTAAAGCTCCCGGTGAGTCGTATTTCGGCTTCGTCGTCGCCGGTCCTTCTAACGATTGGTCGCCTGACGCGCGTGCCAGAGTGCCGGTGCGTTATTTTCTCCTTGAGCACACGGCAAGTGCTATGCCTGCCGTTCTTGAGTGGCGACCAACCAGCGGCCAGGAGGAGGAGGTCTTTGCAGGTATTGGACTTGGTCCATCTCCCCAGAATCCATTCGACTTTGTTGATGCAATGTTGTCACGGTTTTATGCACTCAAGCCAGACGGGACGATTGGCGTTGCAGCGGATGACCCAGAAATGGCTGCAGCTATCACGGCGGCGCGTGCCACCCTGCCACAATACTGGCAGGTGTTTGAGCACCGCGAGCAAGGCGAGACGGACTTTTCACTTAAAGTTAAGACTTCGGACACCCACGGGACTGAGCATTTTTGGGCGGTTGACATCAGCCGAAAAGATGGAGTGGTTTACGGGACGATAGACAACGAGCCACGGCTTGTGACAAGTGCTAAACCAGGAGGTCGCGTCCTAGTGCGGTCGGAGGACATCAGTGATTGGGGGTTTATTCGCAACGGGAGGATTCACGGGAAGCACACACTCCGAGTCCTTATGAAGCGCATGCCTCCCAAAGAGGCCGAGATTTACCGAAAGATGTTAGCTGAGCCATGACGAACTGGTCGACAACCCAGACGCGGCAGCCAAGGCCGGGAGCGCGTCCGAATTGCAGCCGGACGCCCTCGGCCAGGCGTGGCTGCGTTTGTCGTTCGGCGATGAGATTGGGGTGATTATGAATGTGAACGGCTTCTTTATTTCGAGCTTTCTAGTCGTCCTGGGAGCCTGTAGTTGTTCCTCCCCGCAGCCACCGCTTTTGCAGACTCGTGCATCAGCCCAGGCCGGGGATGTTCGATTGGCAATCCCAAAAACCGACCCGGCAGCCGCGGAACTCGCGGAAAACCTGGTGCGCAAAGGCAAGCGTCAACTTGATCGTGGGTCCTTGGATTCCGCGCTACAAACGCTGGAGAAAGCGGTCCAGGTCGATCCGAACAACCAAAAGGCCTGGTACTTTCGGCACCGGGTTCAGGAGTCCATCTACCAGAGAGAGCGCGAGGAGCGGTACCGCCGCGACTTACTGCAGCAATGGCGCTCGCTTCGCGACCTTGCCTGGCTTGGCGCCGAACCCATGCCGCTCCAGCGGACGACGGGAGCGCACGTCCTGTTTGCCTTTCGAAGCTCAGAGTTTGTGTCCAGCACGTTCTGATCAGGTTTGCTTTCCGGGGCGTGGCGGGTGAAAATCTAATCATGTTGAGGGTATTTCGGTTTTTGCGAGCCTGGCGCGCGCTGGGCTCGCGGGCGGTGATCTTGTTCCTGGTTTTCGCCCTGGCGGTTTTCGCGTCCCAGGCGGCCGGGGCCAAGCCGTTTCGTTTTGCCTGGTTAAGCGACACCCATGTGGGCTCGGGCGGGGCGGCGGATGATTTGCGCGCCTCGGTTCAGGACATCAATGCGCTTGGGGGCATTGATTTTGTGGTGGTTTCCGGCGACGTGACGGAATACGGATCGCTGGAACAGTTCCAATTGGCCCATGAAGTCCTGCGGGAGCTGAAAGTGCCATATCATATCATTCCCGGGAATCATGACACGAAGTGGAGTGAATCCGGGGCCACTGATTTTGCCCGGGTCTGGAAAGCGGATCGTTTTGTTTTCGACCATGGCGGCTACCGGTTCATTGGGATGCATCAGGGACCGCTGATGAAGATGGGAGACGGCCACTGGGCGCCGCAGGACGTGCGCTGGCTGGAAGAGCAGCTCAGCAAGGTTCGCCACGGGCAGCCGGTGGTCTTCATCACCCACTATCCGATCGACGATGAGATTGCCAATTGGTTCGTGGTGCTGGACATGCTCAAAGCGGTCAACACGCAAGTGGTTTTGTGCGGTCACGGTCACGGCAACCGCAGCCTGTTGTTTGAAGGTGTGCCGGGCGTGATGGGGCGCTCGAACCTGCGTGCCCGGAATCCCGTGGGCGGGTACAACCTGGTGGACGTCAAGGAGGGCGCCATGACGTTCTCCGAGCGGACGCCCGCCCAGGAAACCAAACCGGCCTGGCATTCGCTCGTGCTCAAGGGGCCGGGGCCGGCCCCTGATGAAAAACCGCCCCGGCCGGATTTTTCGATCAACGATAGATTTCCGAACGTCCGCCCGGTGTGGACCTTCAACACCGGCTATACCATCTCCAGCACGCCTGCCGCAACGGCACAATTGGGCATTGTGGGGGATGCCTCGGGCGTGGTGCGCGGGTTTGCGTTGGACTCTGGAAAGCAGCGCTGGACATTTAAAACCGGCAGTGCGGTCTATTCCACCCCGGCCATTGAGGGGACCACCGTGGTAGTGCCCTCCACCGACGGGTCGATTTACGCGCTCCGGGCCGATTCCGGCCGGCGGATCTGGCGCGTAAAAACCCCCCGGGCCATCGTCGCGAGTCCCGCCATTGCCAACCAGGTGGTCTATCTCGGCTCCAGCGAAAACAAGTTCCGGGCCCTGGACCTGGCCTCGGGCAAACAGTTGTGGGAGTTTTCCGGGCTCAAAGGCTTTGTGGAAACCAAACCCTTGATCTACGCGGGCAAGGTAATCTTTGGAGCGTGGGACCAGCACCTTTATGCGCTGGACGCCGCCGACGGGCGGCTGGTCTGGCAATGGAAGGGAGACAAAGCGGGCGCGCTGCTTTCGCCGGCCGCCTGCTGGCCGGTGGGCGCCCACGACCAGGTGTTCATCGCCGCACCGGACCGGTTCCTGACCGCGCTCGGGGCGGCGGATGGGCGCCAAATCTGGCGCACGGTGGATTACACGGCCCGGGAGAGCATCGGGTTGTCCGCGGACTCGTCAAAACTCTATGTGCGCTCCATGAACGATTTCTTTTACGCCTTCTCCACGCAGGCTGACAAGCCGGAGTTGGTGTGGTCCACCGACGCGAAATTCGGCTACGACATCAACTCGGCGATGCTCGTGGAAAAAGAAGGGACGGTTTTTTACGGAACCAAGAACGGGCTGCTGTTCGCGATGGACGCCGCGACGGGTGCGGTGAAATGGCAGCACAAGCTGGGCACGGGGGTCATGAACACGGTCCTGCCGCTGAGCGCGACCGCCGTGCTGGCCACCGATTTTGATGGCACCGTGGCCTTGATCAAAGCCGGGCCTTAGCGCCCGCCTACCAGCCCAGGACTTTTAGGAGTTCAGCCCGCCAGACGGCGTAAGCGGCAGGCTTGAGGTGCAGTCCCTCCGGGGTGAACTCGTCCTTGAGTTCGCCCTGGCCGTCCACCATCAGCTTGTGGAGGTCGAGGTAATCATATTTGAATTCAGTTGCGAGCTTGCGCAGGCGGTCGTTGAACTCGCGAACATTTGCGTTGTGCCGCGCGTATTTGCCGCGCGTGGGCAGGACCGATTGAACATGAACGCGCACCGACGGCGCCGATTCCTGGATCCGCCGCAAAATCTCGCGGTAACCCTGTTCCATCACCTCAAGACTGCGGCCCGCGCCCAGATCATTGATCCCAATCATCAGAAACACGTCCGCGGCCGCGCAATCGAAGACCGAACTGTCGAGCCGGCGTAGAATTCCACGCCGATCATCCGCCGGCAGTCCATTGCCGATCACGTCCGCTCCGATGCCGCGATTGAGCACGCGCCGGCCAGGGAGGTAGGTTGTCACATCGAACCCTTCGGTGATGCTGTCGCCCAGCAGGACCACGTTGCGCCAGGCCAGGTTCTGTTCCTTGAAGGATTTGACCCGATTGTCCCAATGCATGCGGAACAAGGCGCCGAGGTCCGCGGGTTTATCGCTTTGCGGGGCAATAGCATTGGTCTTGGGGGCCGCGGCGCTGAGGTCATTCGTGGCGCCTTGAAGGTTTCCAAGGAGGGCGCCGGTGAGCAGGGCGGTCAGCAAACATTTCATAAGTTCATTCATTGATAGACGAGGCCAGTTCCTCAAGGGCTTTGCGGCAATACCACTTCACCGCGTCGGACATGGGCGGTTGAAGGGTGTCAAGCTCCGTGCCGGAACACCAGCGGATATCGTGGTGCTCGGCGGCGGCCAGCGTGAGGTGGCCGTTTTTCGGGCGCGCCCAATAGATCATCCCGATGTGTTCGTGGGTTGCGGAGATGCGATGAATATCGAGAAACCGGGGGGCGATCAGGGCGCGGGTGCCG
>JBBQYD010000293.1:0-6761 GCA_038209025.1 Verrucomicrobiota bacterium
CGCCTCGCAAGCGCTTCTGAATCGGCTCACCTACTTTGAACTCGACCAGCTCCGGGGTATTCTGCCAGCCGTATTGAACACGCTGCCAACGGATGATCTTTATGACCCGAATAACGGCTCCGAGCCGCAGCGGAACCTGGAAGTCGTTCAATCTTGGGACGCAGTGAAGGCTCTTAACCAGTCGCTGGTTGCGGGTGACCAACGGCAGTCGCTAACTAATTGCCGGGCTGCTGTGGCCAAAGCCGGTGTGTTTTACGATACCATTCAGAGCCAGCCCATCCGCTTGGATTCAAAATCTAACGCGGAACACCTCCAACCGTTGGCCGAAGGCATCCGCCTATTTGAAAGACTTGCTGAGTTGGACTGAGCGGGTCAGTGCATCGAGGGCTTTTTCCCTCGCTTTAGCGTTCCGGGCGCTTGAATTGTCCGGGGTGAACAGCTTGCTGATCTTGTTGGCCGCTTTGTCAAAACTCCACAGGCCGACTCCCAGCTTTCGGAAGATGCTAATTTCCGCCCGGGCCAGTTTTGCCGTTTCAGGTGGCAGCACGAGAATGGCAACGTCGGCAAAATAGCTGTAGCGGTATGCCTGAGACAAACCCTTCCGCCAGTCGCTCAGCTTCATCTCAAAGGCTGAAAGCTTCTGCCTCCCGAGTTCATTCTTGATTTTTTCAGCCGAAATCGCCGTTCCTTCATCGCCCGCAGCGGAATGCCGCCACGCCAGCCAGATGAAGTCCGCGATCCCATACCCTGACAAGGAAAACTCACTCCCGCCAATTCCATGCGGGGCGATGGAAGCAATGTACGCCCTGGCAAAAGCGCAAACAAAATTCGATTCGCCCCGCTTTCGGGCAATCTGTGCAGGCAAGTTCCGCCGGGGATGGCGAAGCTTAAAATCGAACATGTGCGCCGTTTTCATCGTTCCGGTAGTTCAATTTATCCGAATTTTTCACCCACACCAACAAAAAAGTGGCAACCCCTCTTGGGCCGCGCGTCTCACTGCTTGACCGCCGCATTCACCCCGCCGGCACACTGGCCACACACTTCCCGCTCGGGCAGCCCGGCGCAACCGTAGGGGGCGCACGCACCGCAGCAGTTGCCGTCACAAGCCGGACCTGTTCCGCGCGCCGCAAAAACGAAGATTTACGTCAACAACCACTCAATGCAGCCAAGGGAGTTCGGACCGAGGGCGCGCGTGGAACGGAAGCGCCTGTATATCGTGACCCAGACCGAACTGCTCTATTTCATTTCCCTGAAGTATCTGGCAAACAGTCTCGTGTTGACCACGGCGTTTCCGCCGACCGGACGCTGGTTACGCGAAATGCAGCGGAAGCACGGGACAACGCTTTTAGGGCCGCCCTAAAAAGAAAACCCCGCGAAGTGCGCGGGGTTCGGCTTCACTGCGCCATAGGTGCAGGAGTTCCTGCTACTGTTTCCAGTAGCATCAAGACAATCATCGGCATTTTGGGCGGCTTTGCATACTAGAAATTTTTGTGGCTGCGGATGTTAAACAAATTGAAGCAGTTGCGACCGAAAATTGTTCGCGCCTGAGGCGGAGGCGCGAGGCACTCACCACATTTATAGCCAATTCTAGCCGAAACCAGATAGAAATGGTTGAAAACGCCAAAACCCACCACCCGTGAGCCAGCCACTTGAAATCATCCCGCGTGACGATCCGCGTTATCCGGCACGTTTGCGCGAGCGGCTGGGGACGACTGCGCCGCCACGGCCACCCGCGTCACCACCGAACTCGCCGCCGGATTGTCGCTCAGCGGTCTGCGTGCGTGGGAACCGTCGTGGAGACGCCCGCCCCCAGAACAAAAAACCCCTGATTTCTCAGGGGTTTCTCATTTCAAATTGGTTGCGGGGACAGGATTTGAACCTGTGACCTTCAGGTTATGAGCCTGACGAGCTACCGGGCTGCTCCACCCCGCGATCAGATATAGACATGATTGCCCCTGGCTTGCCCGGATGCAAGTTGTTTCTGGAAATAGTTTTCGGTTATGGCGCAAAATCGGGTATTTCGCGATTTGCCGCACGGTCTTTTCGCCAAAAGCCACCGCCCAATCAGCCCGCAAAAAACGCATGTTCCAAGTCCGGGAGGCGGCTAATGATCCGCGCACGGATTATCCATTTCCATCGGGGCCACCGGAGCCAGCTTCTGGATTTTTATCCGCACAATTTCCGGTCCCGCTTCCAGGTATTCCCAGGACAGCGCGGCGCCAAACTTCTCCAACTGGTTCCTCAGCGGCACCGGGTCGTGGTGGTTTACCAGGATGAAATAATCACCCACCGCAAGGTTGAACCATGCTTTGAGAATCGCCGGATGCTTGATCGCGCACGGCACCGATCGGACATCCATCACTTTGTCGGAACCGACCAAACTTTCAGTATTCATGACCATAATATTTTCGCAGCCTCTTCGGCGGGAGCCTGGAGATGCGCAAGCACCGTCCGAGGTTCGGCTCACAATGTAGCGGAAGCCGCCGCGATCGAGATTGACGGAAGTCAAACGAAAGGAACTTTGCTGTCAGGGCTTGAACAAGGTCAGCAGCATGGAACATTGGGTGAGGGCGCGCAGCGCATGCGCCAGATTCGGTGGCATGTGAACAAAATCACCAGCTTTCAATTGATGCGGTTGGCCGCCCAGAAAAAACTCGCATTCCCCGCCAAGAATCTGAACCAGCGCATGCTGGGTGGAGGTATGTTCAGTCAACTCCTGGCCCTGGGCGAAACCAAATAGAACGACGCGGGCGGTTGGGGTGCGCAACAGGGTGCGGCTCACAATTCCATTTGGCGCAAACTGGGTCTCCTTTTCAAGGGAAAGCACCTGCTCACGGGCGGAGTCCATCAACGGTTCACTCATGCGTGAAGACTCGCCCGGAATGCGGGAGAATTCAACCGGACATCGGCGAAGGGTGCTTTTGGCCCGTCCGTTTGAATCGAATCCGGCTTGCCCCCGGCAGCCGCAGGCGTATCTTCATAAGGGGTTTCCAATGATTGACGACACCATTTCCAAAATCGAGGCGCGGGTTCAGAGCCATGAACACCTGGACGAAACACGCCGGCGCGAGCTGCTTGAGCTTGTGGGCCGGCTGAAATCGGAGGTTGACGAACTGGCCCGCACGCACCAGGAGGAGGCCCAGAGCATCGCCCGGTTCGCTGAATTAAGCACCGAAGAAGCGATCCGCACCCGGCAAAACCCCGAATTGCGGGATATCTCCATCCAGGGACTCAACTCTTCGGTCACCGGTTTCGAGAATTCCCACCCCAAGCTCGTGCAGGTGGTTAATACGATCAGCCACACGCTCTCAAACCTGGGGATTTGAGTAACGAACCGCGAGCGGGGCACTAACCCGCACGGGGCAGCGACCCCACCAAACTGCAACATAACCGCCGCCCGGCGACTTGCACGGCAAGGGAGGCGGAGAGTCAGGCGAGAATTGGCTTCCGGATGCGCCTCAGGGGAAACGCTGCACGTCCTGATGGGGGCCGAGCCTGGCGATTTCAGCCATGATCTGATCGGCAACCTCCTGATAGATTTTTTTCAAACGGTCTTTGGAACAGGTCCTGGCTTCCTTGCGCAAGGCTTCAAAATCCATGGGCTGGCCGTATTTCACCGCCACCCTGTAGGGCCGCGGGATGGTGATATGTCGTCCGTAGGCTTCGTAAGTCCCAAACACCCTGGCAGGCACCACCGGCGCGTTTGATTTGATCACCGTGAGGCCGATGCCGGACCGGGCAGGCTGCAATTGGCCATTGCGGGTGCGGGTGCCTTCCGGAAACAAGATGATCGCGCCGCCCGCGAGCAACCGTTCCAGGATCGCTTTCAAACCGGACGCCCCCCCGCCCTCGCGATTCACCGGCACCACCTGGCATTTGTGCAGCAAAAAGCCAACCACGGGAAAACGAAACAGCGTGTCGCGGCCGAGGTAGTTGATGGAGCGGCGCACCCCCGCGCCCACCAGCGGTGGGTCGAGAAAACTGGCGTGGTTTGAGGCCAGGATCACAGGGCCGCTCAACGGGACCCTTTCCGCATGATACACGCTCCAGCGGAAGTAAAACTTGTAGAGCAGTCGAAAAAAAGACCAGCCGGCGAAATAATAGAGGTTCATGGCAATCGTGCGAACGAAATGCCCCTACTTGCCGCCTCCGAGCCGCGCACGGATGTCCTCAATGATCAGGCTGCTGGTCTGGGCCGCCGTCATGCCGGAATTGTTGATCACCCTGGCTCCAAGCGCGATCATGAGCGGGGCGGAGGCCCGCTGGCTGTCCCGCAAATCGCGGGCGGCCAGGTTCTCCTGCACTCCTTCAGCCGCGCGGCGGCGGGAGCGTTCCTCCAGGTGAGCGTCCAGGTAGTATTTGAAATCAGTTTCCGGGAAAACGTTCGTCCCGATATCCCGCCCTTCCATCACCAGGCTGCCAAACTGGATGCATTCGCGCTGTTTCGTTTTCATCCAATCCCGCACCTTCGGCGCGGCCGCCACCTGCGCCACCGCCGCGCTCACTTCCGCCGTGCGGATTTCCTGCGCGGGATAGTAACCATCCACCAGCAACCGGACCTGCCCTTCCTCCTCGTGCAGGGTGGCCTTCCATTTCCGGCAGGCCGCCGCCGTGGCCCTGCCATCCTGGACCTCAATCTGGTTCTTGAGACAATACCACGCCAGTGTGCGGTACATGGCCCCGGTATCCACGTGCAGAAACCCCAGCGCCCTGGCAATAAGCTTCGAGTTGGTGCTCTTGCCACTGGCACTGGTGCCGTCGATGGCGATGATGATCGGATGCGATTTTAGCTTTTCCACTTTTCCTGTTCTTATTCGGCGATCAGCTCGCTGAGGTTCAAAACTCTGCCCCGCAAGTCAGTGATTTTAGCTCCCAAGCCCCGCGGGGGCGCTTCGGCCAGCTTCTGAAAAAAGGTCGGGAACGTTTTCTTTACGCACCCGGGCTGCCGCAAGCGAATGCCCGGCACTCGCAAGGCCGCCACCGCAAAGCACATGGCCATGCGGTGATCATTATAGGTCTCAATTTCGGCGCCATGCAATCGCGAAGGCTCAATCAGGAGCGTATCCCCCGATTCCGTCACTTTGGCCCCGCAACGGGTTAGCTCCGTGCGCATCGCCGCCACCCGCTCACATTCCTGCACCCGCAGCCGTCCAAGATCGGTAAAAAGCGTGGACCGCGGTTGAAAGGGTGCCGCCACCATGGCGGTCATAATGCTATCCCCTAAATCCCGGGCACGGGAGATCTCCGGCGGAAAGACCCGCAGCACTTCCTGGAACCGCGCGTCAATCTGCCATCCAGAGGTGGGCCAGTCCGCCACGGCGTCCCTCGGGGCGGTCCCGTGGATCAACTGGGCGGCCGCCCAAAAGTAACTCCCGCCCGAGGCGTCTGGTTCAATCTGGAACCGCCCCCCATGCTCGGGAAAACCGGCTACCAATTGGCGCGTCATGCCGACATACGATGATTCCTCGGCGTTCTCATCCTCCACCTGAATCTCCCATCCGCCCGCTCTCGCACACAGCAGCAATCCCGAGGCAAACTGCGAACTCTCCTTGAGGCTCACCCGGCAGCGGCCTTGCCGCGGACCGGCGCCGTGAATCGTCACCGGCAGCGTTTCGCCCTCGGCCTCCAAAGCGTAACCCAGTTCCCTGAGCGCCTGAAACAAAGCGCCCTGGGGCCGCTCGTGCATCCGCGGAACACCGTGCAACCGGAAGCATCCCCTCCCCAGGCAGACGAACGGAGCCAGAAAACGCGCGGCCGTCCCGGCGTTCCCCACAAAAAGCTCCACCGGGTTCTCGCTTGTCCCGCCGTTGGGCAGCCCGCCTCCCTTTCCATACACGGTAAGCGTCCGATTGCCGCTTTCCCCGGGATCAGCCTCCACATTGACCATGAAGCCGAGGGTTTGAAGGCCTTCCACCATGATCTGCGTGTCCTCGCTCCATAACGCGCCCCGCAGCGTTGTTTCGCCGTCCGCCAAAGCGGCCAGGATAAGCGCCCGGTTCGTGATGCTCTTGGAACCGGGGACCGTGATGCGGGCCTGGGCCGGGTGCTCCAAGGGCACGATTTCGATAAGGTTTGGCAGCGCCATGGATATTCAAATTTGCGGCGGCTTACTCGGGCGATTCGAGCCTGACACCCGCGGCCCAGGCGTCCCGAAAGGCCTTCGCCTGCTCAAAAAACTTGCGGATCGCGCCCTCATCCTGCCGCTTCAAAGCCCGGCTGAATTCTTTCAGGTCGCCGATCATGTGCTTTAACACCCGCTCGATATTCTGCTGATTCGCCAGCGTGATGTCCCGCCACATCTCCGGCGAACCCGAGGCGATGCGCGTGGTGTCGCGAAAACCCGTGGCGCAAAGCAGCCCCTGGTTCTCCCCGTGAGCCGGCTGGAGCACCAGGTTCGCCAGGGCCGCCGCAATCACATGCGGCACATGGCTGGACCGGCTCACCAGCACGTCGTGCTCGTCCGGCGTCATGCGGATCACCCGGGAACCCACCGCCCGCCACAGGCGCACGATCCGGCGCACCGCCCCCACCGGCGTGGTCCCCGTCGGCGTGACCACGCACACGGCTTGCTCAAATAAACCCGCATGCGCCGCTCCCACGCCCATCTTTTCCGAACCCGCCATCGGATGGCTGCCGACAAAATGGACCCCCGAGCCGCGCGTCAGTCGTTCCAACTCACGCACCACCGCGCCTTTGACACTTCCCACATCCGTGATAATGCAGCCGCGCTTTAGAAAAGGCAGGAATTGGCGAGTCAAGGC
>JBBQYD010000294.1:0-6747 GCA_038209025.1 Verrucomicrobiota bacterium
CGACCTAAACCTTACCCACTGTTAACGTGCCATCGCCACAGGTTCAGGGAAATCAAGCATCGTGATAATCACTATCGTAAGAAGAAACCCAATCCGAAACCCCGCAAAATCCAAGGGGCTTAACTAAGGGCCATTCGGGTCAGACCGTAGAAACGCCCCATCAATGTGCTTGACGTTATGCATTGTTCCTGAGACACTCTCGCCATGCCCCGTAAGCTGCGATCGAATACTCCTGTGCGATCTATCATGTAATGAGCCGTGAAAGGGGCGGGCCGACAACTGACAATTACAGAGAGGAAATAAAAGCCAGGCTTGACCCCGGAGCCGATTTGATTTGAAGTAAACCCGTGGCCAGACCTTTGCGCATTGAATTTGGCGGGGCCGTTTACCACGTGATGGCGCGGGGCAATCACGGGCGGGCGATTTGGGCCGATGACAAGGATCGGCAGATGTGGGTGGCCACGCTGGCGCAGGCGTGGTGGCTTTATCGGAACACCACCGTGCGGCGGCGATGGGTGGCGGAGCGGTTGGCGATGGGCTACGAGACGCGGATCAGCCAGGCGGCGAGTTATGTGGGGAGCAGCCAATCGCCCGGGGTGTTGGGGTTGAAAAGCACGCTGTTGCGATACGAAAAATGAAGCATAAACAGTTTAAATTGTCGCTTGTCGGCCCGACCCTTTCACGACCCTTTCAGACCCTTTCATGAAACGGGAGGGAGGCTCCCAGACATCACTCCGCAGACCCATCCGCCTGGCCCCATACCCGCGGCGCTTTGAAGCCAAGCGGCGGTTGCGGCACATTGCCCGGTTTCACCGCCTGTCGGGCAAACTTCTCATAACGCTTGCGCAACTCGGCCAGTTTCTCCTGGTTCTCGGAAACCAGGTTGTGCTGTTCGCCGGGATCCTGCGTCAGGTTAAAGAGCTCTTCCGGCGGAGCTTTGGCCCCCGCCTTGCCCTTCTTCTTTATCGCGTGCGCCGCGTCGCCTTCCGAATCCTCCTCGGCGCCGTTAGGATCATGCTTCACGTATTTCCAATCACCCACGCGGATGGCACCGGCGGCTGCGGTGCTGTTCAGCAGGATCTCGCGTTCGGGCGACGTGCCGCCGAGGAGCACGGTCGAGATATCCTGGCCATCAAGCGGCAGCTTCTGCTTGGCAGGCGCTCCGGCCAGGTTCAGAAGAGTTGGATACCAATCCACAGCATGCAGCGGCGTGGCGATCCGGGAGCCCGGTTTAATTTGACCCGCCCAGGTCGCGAAGGCACACACGCGCACGCCTCCCTCATAAAGGCCGCCTTTACCGCCGCGCAGCGGTCCGTTATCCGTGACCCGGCCCGGGCTTGGCCCGCCGTTATCGCTGGAGAACAGGATCAGTGTGTTCTTGAGAAAACCCTGCTTATCGAGCGCCTGGTGAATCTGCCCCACCGCTTCGTCCATGGCGGCCAGCATTCCGGCATAGGTCCGCCGTGGCTCAGGCAGGCTGGCGTACGGCTGTTTGTAGCTCTCCGGCACTTGGTGCGGTGCGTGAACCGCATTAAATGGAACATACAGAAAGAACGGTTGGTCGCTTCTAAAGCCATTGATTAGCCGAACGGCTTCCTTGGCCAGGAGGTGCGTGGAGTAACCTTCGTCCCGGCATTCTTTATCATTCCGATGCCAGTCGAAGCCACCTTCCCGCTCGTGCGTGAAGTAATCCAGCGCACCGCAATAGTGACCGTATTGATGATCGAATCCCCGCGACGTGGGCAGATACTCTTTCTTGAACATCCCCAGGTGCCATTTTCCAACGATGGCCGTCGTGTAGCCCGCCTCCTTCAAAGCCTGGGGCAGAATGCGTTCTTCCAAAGGCAATCCGCGTTGCTCATGCGGGCGGATGACGCCCACCTGTAAACCAAGCCGCATCGGGTAACGTCCCGTCATCAGCGCCCCCCGGGTAGGGCTGCAGACCGGTTGCACATAATACTGCTCCAGCCGGGCGCCGGCCGCCGCCAGCGTGTCCAGATGCGGTGTCTTGATCTGCTTGCCGCCGGTAAAACCTACATCCGCATAGCCAAGGTCATCGGCGAGCAGGATGACAATGTTCGGCTTCGGAGCCTCCGCCGCTAGCAGGACGCCAGCCAAGCCGATCAGCAGAAACACCAGGCAACGGGTTATCGATTTCATATTCATTCGGTCCTATGAACCTCAGTTAGACGCGACTGACTGCTTGGCAGATACAAACTATTTTGTGAAGCAAAAGATACCCGCTGGTGATGTGGATCCTCCATCCAATCCACTTCGCGATTATTCTTCTCGATGAGACGCTCTGGAGTTCTGGAGTCGAGCGTCATGCTAAAGGTATCTGGCGGAACCATGCCCCAGCCCTGGGAGCGTCGAGTGATCGGCAAGGTTGAGGTGATGAAGGAGGGGGAAAATCCGCGCTTCATCGTGTCCCATCTGCCAGCCCAGGGGTTTGCCGAGGAAAAGGATGAGAGTCGCTTCCGCCCGGCCCGGCTTTACGAAGAACTCTATGGTGCGCGGGGCAGCCCGGAGAACCTCAGGTGCTAATTGCCTTCCCGCCGTTTAAGCCGTGGCTTGAAATGGCAGGTGGCCTGGGTGAATGGTCTTTCTCCTTGCCCTGGAGCATTTTTATTCCATAGTACGTGCCGTTGACCTTATGCCTGTAAAGATATGGAGCATTTGGAATCTTGACCGGGAGTTGCCCCGTGGTAGGGCGCTTTGCCGCTGTCATGTTCCAAATGCCAGGGGGACGAACAGGGGGGGCAACAGCATAGGCACAATGCAATTTCGGTTGTAAGTGCTGTTACTTAAACTTGTTGGGCGCTTGGCGCAGTGGCTAGCGCGTCTCGTTTACACCGAGTAGGTCGGGGGTTCGAATCCCTCAGCGCCCACCATTTTAGCTCTTCCCGAAATTTGAAGCCAAGGTATTGACCAAATCCGAAGACAGTGGTAAATAGCGATTGTAATCCCCTCTAAGGAGCAGGACATCGGTGGTTCTTGTAATTTGTGCTGCCCGGACAGTGGAGCAACCATCCAACATCGCAAAGGCAATATGAGAAAACGACCTCAACGTCTGAACACAATCGCAGCTCTCACCGCCCTGCTGGCAAGCTTTGGCATGGGCGCTTCAGCCCAAACCTTGATGCACCGCTACAGCTTCAATGAGGCCTTCGGCAGCCCCAGCTTTGCCGATTCGGTCGGCGGGGGATCGTGGGCCGGCGCGCTGGCCGGCGCGGCTTACCTGGATGGAACCACCCTGCAACTGGATGGCTACGGGAGTTTCGCCACCCTCCCCGCAGGCATGATCAGCACCCTGCCAAAAGTGACCATCGAGTTTTGGGCCACCTTCAGGCCGGAGAACCCGGTGTGGACCCGGACGTTCTCCTTCGGAGATCAGGATGGCAGCGGGGGAAAAGTCACCGGGCTTGATTATTGTCATTACGCGGGCGGGGACTGGCAGAACCTTGGCTTCACGACCGCGGGGGCCAACGTATGGGCGAACAACCCGGGCGGAATCAACGGGCAAACCAACGTGCATGTGACTGTGATCGTGGACCCGGCCAACAACCAAATGTATTACTACAACGGGACAAGCGTCCGGTCCAACCCGGGGGTCAACAACGGCACCGTTCCGGCGTTGAGCGCGCTCAATGACACTTTTGGGCTCCTCGGCAAATCGCTCTATGATATTGACGCAACCTTGACGGGATCGTTTGATGAATTCCGCGTCTATAACGGGGTGCTCAGCGCCTCGCAGGTGGTTTTGAACGAGGCCGCCGGGCCCAACAATTACTTTAGCGACCCCGGCGCACTCCAGGCCGTGCATCTGGCGAGCCCGGATAACCCGCTGGTGGTCAACCAAAACTCCCCGCAATTATTTACCGGGGACTTTGCCAATGTGAGCGGCGTGAATCTCGGCGCTTACGGCGGGGCGGCTTTCTCCTCAGGCAATTCGGGGGTGCTGACGGTCAATGCCAGTGGGGTGGTCAAAGCCATGGCCCCGGGCACCACCACCGTGATCGCCAGTTTCGGCGGGTTGAGCGCAACCAACACCCTGACCGTGGTGGCCATCCCGGCGGTTCTCCAGCATCGCTACAGCTTCGCGGCTAATGCCAATGACTCCGTGGGGAATGCCCATGGCACCCTCCAGGGAACTGCCACCGTGACTGGCGGGAAAGCGGTCCTGGACGGCCAGGCCGGCACCTATGTGGACCTGCCCGCTGACATCATCAACATCGCCACCAACCGGGCCGTGACGATCGAGGCGTGGGTGGATCTCGTCGAGACCCCGGCCTGGAGCCGGTTGTTCAACTTTGGCAATGACGGCGGGTCGAGTGAAATCTACCTGGCGCCCCGCGGGCCGGGTAATGGCGAGCAGCATCGTCTAAGCCAGAATCTAAGCGGCGGGCGCACCATTGACTGGATTGGCGGCTTGAGCAACACCACGGCGCACCTGACGTGCGTCATTGATCCGCCCACCTCCACCCTGGCGATCTATCTGGATGGCGCGCTGGAGTATGCCCGATACGACGCAGCCGCACTGCTTTCGCTCGTGTCCACGAATCTGGCCGTACTGGGCCGCTCGCTCGTGGCGGCGGATGCCTATTTGCCCGGTTCCATTGATGAATTCCGAATCTACAGCGGCGCCCTGAGCCCGCAGGAAATCGCGTTGACGCACAAGAACGGCGTGGGCTCCACGGCTCGCGATCCTGGCGCGCTTCAAGCCATCAAAGTGCCTGCCACCGTTTACCCGGCGTTTAGCAGGCGAACGCCGCCCACGGTGCTGGCCACCTATGCGAACCTGACCAACTTCAACCTGGTTCCCAACAACAGCATGGTGGTCAACGGCCTGACCATCACCTCCAGTGACACGAATGTTATTCAGGTGCTGGCCAATAATATGGTCCGCACGTTCCGGCCCGGGAAGGCCACGCTCACGGCGACTTACCAGGGCAAGACGGATAGCGCGGTGGTGACGGTTCAGAACGTGGCAAAACTGGAGCACCGTTACCCGTTCACAACCGGCGCAAATGACGTGGTGGGGAACGCGCACGGGACGTTCAAAGGCGCGGCAACCGCCGCCGGCGGCAGCCTGGTGCTCGACGGCACTGCCGATACCTACCTGGAGCTGCCCCCGGGAATCCTGGCAGGTTATGACGCGATTACCGTTGATGCCTGGGTGACGTTCAACACGGCGGCCACCTGGGCGCGGCTGTGGTACTTTGGCGATGACCGGGCAAACGAGCTCTACCTCGCGCCTTCGGTGTTGGGCGGGGCGTCCCATTGGTTCAGCACCGGGTTCCCGTTTGGCGGCGACACCATCACGATCAGCCCGCGGTGGGAGAATGAAACCGTGCATATAACCTGCGTTTACGGCAACGGCGTGATGGAATATTACACCAACGGCGTGCTGCACGGCGGTGTGCCCGAAACCACCGGGCGGCCCGATGAAATCGGAAAACGGTTTAGCTGGATCGGGCGCTCCCCGCATCCGGACCCGTTCATGAACTGCACGGTGGACGAGTTCCGGATCTACCGCGGGCGCTTGTCCGCGGAGGAGATTATGGCAGCGCAGGTGATCGGTTCCGGCCAACTGCTGAGCACCGCTCCGGCGCTCGCGGCCGCGGCGGCGGGCGGCAGCATCGACGTCCGCTGGCCCGTGGGAGCGGCGGGGTTTGTCGTCCAGGGCAAATCGAGCCTTGGAGGTGGCGAATGGGTGACCCTCACCAACGCGCCCGCGTTGATCGACAACCAGTGGCACGTCACCGTGCCGGCTGGAAACGGTCCTCAGTTCTTCCGGCTCTGGAGGTAGGGGAAAGGGTGATTGACTCCGCCAGCCCGATTAAAAGCGGCTGGCGGAGTTTCTTCTTTGAGGTAGATTCAATCAGCCAGCAAACCATCACGACGGTTTGCAGCGACGGTTATGAAGGCTCCTAAAACTCCAGGGGAACTGTACGACGCGCGCGCCAACTTTCGGCGCGCCTTCACGCTCATCGAACTGCTGGTGGTGATTGCCATCATCGCCATTTTGGCGGCCATGCTGCTACCGGCGCTTTCCCGGGCCAAGGAACAGGCCAAACGCACCAATTGCAAGAGCAACATGCGTCAACTCGGCATCGCCACCCTGATGTACGCCAGCGATAACCGGGATCGCCTGCCCGACCTGAAAAACCTGGGCGTGTGGTTCTGGGACATGTCCCGCCCGGCGGCCAGCAACCTGCTGGAGAACGTTAAACGACCGGACATTTTTTACTGTCCAAATGAGTTTTACCTGTATCAACAGAACGGCCCGCCGGATGCCTGGAACGCGTTTCAGGATTACGTCGTCACCGGGTTCATCTGGTTGTTTCCCAACGCGCCGGGGATGGACCAAAGCCCGGTCATTGGGGGGACGAACATGGTGACCCGCATCACCCAGGGGCGCGGGCAGCGGTCGGTCAGCGATACGGAGATGATCGTGGATGCCACCATTTCAGTCGCCGGGGTCAGCGGCCGGCGCTACGCGAACATCTCGGCGGCGGGCGGCAGCCAGGTGCGGACAGCGCACCTGGACAAAAGCTCGCCGGCGGGCGGCAACGTATGTTTTCTGGATAATCATGTGGAATGGCGGAAGTATGCCGCCATGACTAACAGGGTTTCGCCGCGGGGGCTGCCGCAGTTTGAGTTCTGATTTGAACGCGGACGTTCAGCATCCCGGTCCGCCGACCTTCATCACGGCGGGTCGGTGACTCCCGCGTTTGGCCCGCGTGC
>JBBQYD010000295.1:0-6712 GCA_038209025.1 Verrucomicrobiota bacterium
GCTGGGGTTGGGCGCCTTTGTCACCGGGCTGTCCAAAACCGGGATGGCTGGATTGGGGGTGCTCGCGGTGGCGTTGTTTGCCAACGCCATGCCGCCCCGGGCATCGACAGGAGCGCTTCTGCCGCTGCTGATCTGCGCGGACATCTTCGGGGTGGCTTTCTTCCGCAAGCACGCGAGCTGGCCGCATTTGTGGAAGCTCTTTCCCTGGGTCGTGCCGGGGGTGGTGCTGGGCTATTTGGCCCTGGGTTGGGCTAACCATACCGCCATTGCGAGGCTGATCGGCGGGATTCTCCTGGTCATGGTGGGGGTCCACCTTTGGCGCCAGCGCGCCGGGGATACCGTCAGCCGCACCCTGCCCCACACGATCTGGTTTGCGGCGGTGACTGGCATCCTGGCGGGGTTTACCACCATGGTGGCCAACGCGGCGGGGCCGGTGATGCTCCTTTACCTGCTTTCGATCGGCCTGCCCAAGCTGGCGTTCGTCGGCACCGGTGCCTGGTTCTTCATGCTGGTGAACGGGTTCAAAGTCCCCTTCAGCGTGGAGTTGGGCTTGATCACCCCGGATACCCTGATGATGGACGCCATTTTGGTGCTGCCGATGATACCCGGGGCGTTGCTCGGGCCGGCCATCCTGAAGCGCATGAACCAGCGTGTTTTCGAAGTCACCGCCCTGGCACTGACGGTGATCGCCGCCATTAAACTGTTGCTGTAATCCCGTCCGCCCGGTGAAGGGGAAGGCGGACTGGGCAAGCGCTAAGAACGATCCCCGTTCCGGCTTTCCACCTGCGAACTCCGGCCCGGCGCCAATGGCGTGGAATCCCCCGCCGGCCCCTATCGCATCACCTTGTGTTTCATGCGCCGGCCAACTATGATGCAGCGTGGACGAGAGCAGCGGGGCCCGGGGACCTTTCCCAGCCTCCCGCTCAGCCCCATTTTATTATGAAGCACTTTTTAGCCGCAGTCTGCCTGGTGTGCGCGCTCGTGACCGCCGGAGCAAACGACGAAAAACCGGCCGCGCGCCCCGCGGGGTCACCCATGACCGGGCAATCCGAGTTCACCGGCAAAGTGGCCGAGACCATGAATGCCGCCAGCTACACCTATGTGCTGGTGGATACCGGCTCCAGGAAGCTGTGGGCCGCCGCCCCGCGCTTCAATGTGAAGGTGGGCGACACGGTAAAAATTTCCGCTGGCATGCCGATGGAGAAATATCAAAGCAAGACGCTTAACCGCACCTTTGACGTCGTTTATTTCACCGGCAATGTGACGGTAAATGGCGCCGCCGCCGGGCCGTCCCCGAGTGGCACCCTGCCGGATGGACACCCGCCGATTGGTGGTGGCGGGCAGGCCAGTGCGGGAGCCTTGCCGGATGGTCATCCGAAGATCGGCGCCGCCGCGGCCAGCGCCCCGGGCGTCATCAAGAAGCTGAAGAAGGCCGATGGCGGAAAAACCGTCGAAGAAATCTGCGCCAACCCGGCCAAATTAAGCGGCCAAAAGGTCGCGGTGCGCGGCCAGGTGGTGAAGTTCAACTCCATGATCATGGACCGCAACTGGATTCATATCCAGGATGGCACCGGGAAGCCCGGCGGCAATGACCTGCTCGTCACCTCCAAGGTGGCGGTAAAGGTGGGTGATACCATCGTTGCCACGGGCGTCATCGCCAGCAACAAGGATTTTGGCGCCGGTTACAAATACGCCGTCCTGATGGAGGACGCGGAGATCGTCAAAGAGTAGCCTCGGGGAGAGCTTGCTGCCTTTTCTTCGAGCCTTGGTTGTTCACTCTCGGTGCTCCCTCTCCCCCGGAGGGCAACGGTTACGGCGACAGTCCGCTGAAAAGCCGGGGACGCATGGCGGGATCCCGCTCAAGGAGATTTTACCGCTTTGCCCATTCCTGAATGCCTTTTCTTCGAGCCTTGGGTGTTTCGCTGGTTCTATCGCGCCACAACGCGGGGAACCGCTACGAGTTATCGCCGCCCAGCATGCGGCCCAGACCGCCCAGGACTGAGCCTTCCTCGCGGCTGCCGCCCTTTTGCGGAGCGGCAGCGTAGATGCGGCCCGCGAGCCGGCTCAAGGGCAGCGATTGGAGCCAGATCCGGCCAGGTCCGCGCAACGTGGCAAAGAACAGCCCTTCCCCACCGAACAAGGCGGATTTGATCTTGCCGACATATTGGATGTCGAAATCCACACTGGGCTGGAACGCCACGATACAGCCGGTATCCACGCGCAGAACCTCGCCGGGCGCCAGCACGCGCTCATGAATGGAGCCCCCCGCATGCATGAACGCCCAACCGTCGCCTTGCAGGCGCTGCATGATGAAGCCTTCGCCGCCGAAAAAGCCGGTGCCGATTCGCTTGTTGAAGGCGATGCCCAGGCTGACGCCTTTGGCCGCGCAGAGGAAAGAATCTTTTTGGGCGATCAGTTCCCCGCCAATTTCCGCCAGATGCACCGGAACGATCTTGCCGGGATACGGAGCGCCAAACGCGACCCGCTTTTTGCCCTGGCTGCGGTTGAGAAAGACGGTCATGAACAGCGATTCACCGGTGAGCAGTCGTTTGCCCGCGCCCATCAGCGCGCCCAGGAACCCCGATTGCTGCTGGGAGCCATCCCCAAAAATGGTCTCCATGTCGATGCCATCCTCCATGTACATCATGCCGCCAGCCTCGGCGACCGAAGCCTCCATGGGGTCGAGTTCGACCTCCACGTACTGCATGTCGTTCCCCAGAATCTTGTAATCAATCTCGTGCATTGCAGGCATAAATTCCTTTTGTATGGTGGCTCCAGTTTGCCAGAGCTGCGAAACCCGGCAGTTACAAAACCGCGCGGATTTTCCCATCGGTCAGGCTCCGGGCCGGATCTCCGGTTCCGGTGCGGGCATCCGCTCCGGGAGCACCGCGCGCAACAGGAAAGCGGCGATCAGCGTGATGGTCAAGCCGATCAACGTGTACCAGGGCCAGAAGATTTCCGTGCCCAGGCAGCGCATCCAGAGATCCCTGCTCCAGGAGAGCTTGGGCAGCAGTTGAATGAGGGTCATGCAGACCAGCGAGATGATCATTGAGCCAACCACCGGGGTGCCGCGTCCGCGCTTCCAGAACACCGCCAGGATCAATCCGCCCAGCAGCGCGCCGCCCGTCAAACCGCGCAACTGAAAAGCCGCGTTCAGCACAAAATCCACCCGGCGGCTCAAATACGCAATCACAACCAGGGCCACCGCCCAGAAGATCGTGGAGACTTTGCTGAACCGGAGGAAAAACAACTCGCTGCGCCGCGGCGCCAGGTGTTTCACAAAATCCATGGTGGAAACCGAGGCCAGCGAAGTCAGCGCCGAACTCACGGACGACATGGCGGCCGACAGGATGGCCACAATGAGAAAGCCTTTCAACACATGAGGCACCTCGGTCATCATGAAGATCGGGAAAATGAAATCGTTCGCCTTGATGCCCGGGCTGGATTCCGGCAGCGGAATCTGAAACGGGTGCCCCTCGTAAAACACAAACAGCATGGCGCCCACCAGCAGGAAAATCAGGAACAGGGGGAAAACCAGGACGGCGCTGAGCGCCAGCGCCTTGCGCCCCTCCCTCACGGTCTTGCAGGCCAGCACCCGTTGAACGATCAACTGCTCGGCCCCATGCGTGGACATCACCAGGACCGTGCCGCCAATCACGCCCATCCAGATGTTGAACGGTGAACCCAAAAGGAACTTTATCCAGGAGGTGCCTTCCGGCGGGGTCGCATTCAGCCAGTGCAGCTTGCCCACCGCCGCCGCGCGGGAGAACACCGCGCCAAAACCCCCGTCGATTAAGGTGGGGATGTAGATGAGCGCGAAGATGCCCCCCAGCAGAAACAACCCGAACTGCACGGCATCCGTCCAAATCACCGCCTTCACCCCGCCAATATAGGTATAAACCAGGGACAACACGACAAACCAGAGAATCGCGCCGAGGATGGGATCGCCGGTGCCGAACCCGAGCAACTTGTCCCCCAGCATCAATTTGACCGGGATGCTCGCGACGTAAACCCGGACGCCGGCCGCCAGCGTTTCGCTGATCAGGAAAAAAACGCCCGCAGTTTGGCGGGCTCCCGGTCCAAACTTGTTGGCAAAGAGTTGATACGGGGAATAAATTTCGCCTTTCAGGTAATGCGGCACGAGCACGATCGCCAGAATGATGCGCGCAATAACGTACCCGATGATCATTTGGATGAAGGCGATATTCCCGCCGTAGGCCATGGCCGGCACTCCGATGATCGTGAGCGCGCTGGTTTCCGCCGCCACAATCGACAGCCCGATGCCCCACCAGGGGATGTTCTTGCTGCCCAGAAAATAATCCCGGGTGTTTTGCTGGTCTTTGCCAAACCAAACCCCCAGGCCAATGATGCCGCCGAGGTACGCAATAATGACGATCCAATCGCCGGTGTTGAAATAGCTGTTCATTGTCCGCCTTGGAATTACAGGCCAAAGCGGTTGTGAGCCAGAAAAAACTCACCGGGAACACCAAATCGCGCCGGTGAACTCGGCGCCTGCCGGCCAGGTGGGCCGCCGTGAGCCTGGCACGCTCACGCGTTCCGGCGGAGGATCAATTCCGCCACGGCCCCCGGCAGTCCGGCGCATGAGCGGTCGAACAGCGCGCGGCACTGTCCCTCAGAGAGCTTGAGCAGGTGCGCTCCCGAATAGATGAAGCTGCGTGTGCTTTGGTGGGCGTAACCCAGCAGACCCTGCCGCAGCGGCAAAGAATAAATCGCCAGAGTCAGCCCATAGACCAGCGTATGCCATCCGTGAGCCCGGCCGTCCTCGACGGCCTGGAGGTAGCGCTGGACCGTCCGCTCATCGCGCAGGGGCCGGAGCTTTTGCAGTTGCGCGCACCCCACGCGGCGGCTGGCCTCGGCAATGCTCTGCAGCACCGGCTCGCCCGCCATTTCCTGATCCAAGGCGACCAGTTCCCGCAGCTCGCCGCGCAGCGCGTGCTCCTGGGCGGACTGGATCGCGGGCAGCTCCAACGGCAGCAGCACCCGCTGATGATATTCCTGGAGGAAACCCGCCAGGGAATCGAGGCTGGCCACGGGCGGCAGACGGAGCCGGGCAGAGACCGAGCCCAGGGTTGCCAGCCCGTCGGCAGAACCTAATTGGTCAGCCAGCGGATGCCAGTCACCCAGCCACTCAGCCGCTTCCCGCAGCGCCACTTGAGTTCGGATGGACATGCCTCAACACGGCAAGATCGCTCTGCGTCTGGATGAATGCTCGCCATGCGTTTTCACCGTGTACCCAGTGAGCCCGGAATGCCACAAGAAAAACGCGCCGGCACCAAATAAAGTTTCGGGCACAGCTCGACTTTATCGAGTTTCTTGCCTGCGGCGGGCGGGTTTTCAAGGCGGACCGGGCCGGGAAAGGGTTCGAAACCATCAGCACCGCGGGATGTTTAATGCCACCGTCCAACGTCGCCAGACGCAATCCACGCTTTGCCGCCAGATCCGCCAGGTGAGTGTCTGTCACCTGGATAACGCCCCCCAAGGTGCCCCGTGCCGGTGAGCACCTCAGACGCCGGGAGAAATCTTCAGCTTGGTGCCAACCACCAACCGATCATTGGACAGCTTGTTTGCCGACCGGATCGACTTCACTGAGAGGCTGTAAGTTTTGGCGATGCCAGACAGAGTGTCGCCGGATTTGACGGTATGCACGGTTTCGCGAGGCGAGGCGGCCACCGGCGTCTCCGCCGCTCGGCGGGGCTGGGCTTGAACACTCACCACCGGGACGACCGCCACGCGTGACGGGGTTGCCAGCGTGGCAGACTGGAGTTCCCGGGCGCGCACCACGAGTGCCCCGCTGGAGTCTTCGCCGCCCAGAGCTCCGGGATAGCCGTGAGCCACGGTCTTGTGCGTCAGGTCGGTTCTGCACCCCTGGATCAGGAGCACCGAAAACACGGCTGCGTGCATCGCCAGCACCGCCATGAAACCTACCTTGAATCTTTCCCTTCCACTCCGCTGAGGAACAACAATCAGGGAAACTGCCGGAAAAAATGGGTTTGGATTCTTCACCCCTCCACGTGGTGCATGGACAATGCCAACGGGGTCAACAAAGTTCGGAGAAATTCTCCCGAGGAATCCCAGGATGAACGCAGTCCCTGCTCCACCCTCCTGCCCATAATTAAGACAAAACCGGTGTACTTCACTGCCTCGTCTTTGTGCAACGAGGCGCACCCCGGCGTTCGTAATCCGTGAGTCCATCCGGCGCCCGAGGGCGGTGGGGGTCCGGCCTGAGGATCCCCGGCGTGGTGGCTGCCGGGTTGCCGCGCCGGTTAAAACCCGCTCGCGACCGCCGGCTCAATTCCATGGAAGATATCCGCACAATTTGTTTGCCCCTGGAACTGGACCTGATTAGAAAGTCATTGGATTGCAGCAATTATCAATAACCGACCACTACCCCAAAGAGAAAACCATTATCCACTATGCCCCGACGCGATGACATAAAGAAGGTGTTAATCATTGGCTCCGGCCCGATTGTGATTGGCCAGGCTTGCGAGTTCGATTACTCCGGCACGCAGGCTTGCAAGGCCTTGCGCAGCCTTGGCTATCAAATTGTGCTCGTGAACTCCAATCCGGCCACGATCATGACGGATCCCGGCACGGCCGACGTCACCTATATTGAACCACTGACGGTGCCGGTGCTGACGGAGATCATCGAGAAGGAACGTCCGGACTCACTGCTGCCAAACCTGGGTGGCCA
>JBBQYD010000296.1:0-6710 GCA_038209025.1 Verrucomicrobiota bacterium
GTAGAGCGCGGGGATGGTGACCAGCAATCCCCCGCCAGCAAACCAGGCCGGGGGGGGGAGGGTTTCGAGTGCCGTTCACACGGTCATTTCGCGCGGCCACTGGCTTGCATTTTTCCGATAATGTCTTTGATAAGTTTAGCCTGAGCCGCTTGCTGTTTGCTGTACTTTTCCAATTGGGCGGGTGTCAGGACGCTCTCCATGGCTTTGGCTTTCTGGTCGAGCGCCCACTGCATTACCTCGGCCTGATCGGTGGCGGAGGGCTTGGTGACGCCGGTCATCTGGTTGAAGCTCACCTCATAGAGAGCGGCATAAACCCGATCCAGTTGCTCCGCGGTCAAGTCGAGCGTGGATTGCAGTTGGACCAACTCCGTATTGGCCGCGATGCCCGCCGTATGCGCCGCCTCTTCCTTCTCGTAGGTCTGGTAGGCGGCTTTTTGATCCGGCGTCAAAAGCGCTTTCATTTGCGTTTCGGGATTGCCTCCCTCTTTAGCCATCCGGGTAAGTTCATCTTTGTCATATTTCCCGCTAAAGGCCTGCTGCATCCCCTTCGACATTACCTGGGCCTGGCGCATGAGGATCTCACGCACTCCCTTAGCCTGGTCCGAGGTCAGGTGCAGGCTGGCCGTCATGCGAGATAACCGGCCCTCTGCCTGCTGCTGCATGGCCTGCCCCATCGCATCCGCCATCGCCCCGGAAACGGGATTCGCGCCCGTCTCGCTTGCCTTCTGGGCAAGTTGCTTGCGCATCTCCTCGGCCTCCGCGTTGGCCCGGCGGGCCAGGCCCGCCATGCCGCGCAACCGGAGCAACTCGGGCTCAGTTTGCGCCCGCCATTGGCGCAAGCGCTCCAATTCTGCCTGGTCGGCAGGGGTTGCCCGGGCCGGGGGCGGAGGTTCTACTTCCCCGCGCGCGCGGCCCGGTTCCACTGCCTGCGCACGCCATTGGGCGTTCTCGGACTCCACTCGGTTTAACCGGGTCTGCTGCCAAACCGGAGCAGCAATCCCAGCCACGACGAGGGCAGCGATACTAACCTGTGCTTTTGATAGGCTCATAAATTTCAATAGATAGAGGGAGGTTGACGAGATGACGGCTCCACTCGCTATGGCGGTGCTGGAGATGGTCGCCGCCAGGGTCGCCGGAGCCGGAGTAATAACTCCGATCGCCAGCGCCGCGGTCAGACTGGCAGCGGTGGACGTAATGCCGCGTCGGGCGAACTGCCCCCGCAGTTTCTCCAGCGCCCGGTCAACTCGCATCCGGGCCGCGTTTTCGGTTAACCCCAGCCGGTCGCCGACTTCGCGCAAGGTCCGGTTTTCCAGGAAGCGGAGCACCACAACCGCGCGGTCCGCCTCTTTCAATTCGTGCAGGACGTCATCGAGTTCCGGCCGGAGCCGTTGCCACACCTCGTTGGGGGAATCCTCGCCCAGCAACTCATTCATAACCTGAGCCTCTTCTTCACGGCGTCGGCGATGCTGCTCGGCACGCCGCAAATTCGCAGCCAGATGGCGCACGGTCGTGTACAGCCACCCGGCCAGCGAGGGATGGCCCAGGAGCCGGGGAGCTTTGCGTGCCAGTTCCGTGAAAACCGCTTGCGAGACGTCTTCTGCCAGGGCCCCGTCGCCGCTCGTCTCCCTCAGGGCGGCCGAATAGACCAGGTTCAGGTGCTCCTGCACCAGTTCACTGAAGGCGCTTTCAGAGCTTTCCCCCACATACCGCCGCAATAGTTCCGGGTCGTTACTCATCTGACTTCATAAAGGATATGTGTGCCGAAAGCCAAAACCGCACAAATAATGAGCGAAATTCGGCGTCTTCACCAAAGGATGCGCGGGCACCATCGCCGAAGCCTGGCATCGCCAGCCATTCATCGCTTTCCCCGGCGGAGCGGCGCGTTCCACCTTTCTGAGTGCCTGCGCCTGTGATAGCCTGAGCTCGTGGATCAACCCAAGCCCACGGTCACCGACCCTACTCTCGCGCTGGCGCCCATGCAGGACGTCACCGATCTCGCTTTTTGGAATGTGATCAAGCCTTACGGCGGGCCGGACCTCTATTTCACCGAGTATTTCCGGGTTTATCCCGGCTCGCACCTTAACAAATACATCCTCAGGTCTGTCACCCGGAACCCCACCGGCAAACCAGTCATCGCGCAGCTAATCGGCAACGACATCCCCGCGCTGGTGCGGAGCGCACGCGAACTGCAGCAGCATCCGGTGGCGGGCATCGATCTGAACCTCGGCTGTCCGGCCCCGGTCGTCTATCGCAAATGCGCGGGAGGCGGGCTGCTGCGCGATCTGCCGCTGGTGGACGCCATCGTGGGGGCTTTGCGGGAGACGGTGCGCGTGCCGTTCAGCGTTAAGACCCGCCTCGGCTTCGATAACGAAGAACCCTTCCCCGAACTCCTGCAAATTCTCGCCAGGCATTCGCTGGATTTGCTCACCGTCCACGGCCGGACAGTGAAGGAGATGTATAGGGCCCCGGTCCATTATGATCGGATAGCCGAAGCCGTGCGCGCCATGCCCTGCCCTGTCCTGGCGAACGGCGACATTTCATCCGCCAAAAAAGGCCTGGACGTCCTGGCCCAGACAGGTGCAGCCGGCCTCATGATCGGGCGGGCCGCCATCGGCAACCCCTGGATTTTCCAGCAGTTCCGCGAGTTGCAGGTGGGCCAGACTCCGTCATATCCCTCTGGCCGGGAGGTGCTGCGTTACATCCTTGATTTGTTCGAAGCCCTCGACTCCCCCGGCTTTACCGAAACATCTCACATTCAACGCGTCAAAAAGCACCTCAACTACCTGGGGGCGGGCGTGGATGACGATGGCACGTTCCTTTACGGCATTCGCCGCATGCGCACAAAAGCTGAATTATTCGCGATATGCCAGGCTGCCTTGGATCACGACCGCCCGATGCGCCTGATGCCCCGCGATCCATGACCACGCGACACCCCGGTCATCTCCTCTTCCCACCTTCACTTCCGAATGCGGGAAGGACACCGGCGCTGAACTGGGTGGAATCTTGGCAACCAAGGAGGCCCCACCCTCACCTTATCTTCTGCGCTTCGAGGGCGCATAGAAGTAGCCCCCTCGAATCCGGGCGCCCCGGGCGCGGGTAACGCCGGCCGGTTGCCCCGGTTTGTCCTGTTCGAACAGTGCGGTGTAGCGATACTCGAAATTCTCCAGTTTCAGCCGGGGAATCTTCTGACTGATGAATCGTTCGATTGCCTGCACGTGAGTCGCATCTTCCGCGACCATAATCGTGAAGGCATCACCGTGGGCGTCCATCCGTCCGGTGCGTCCAATCCGGTGAATGTAGTCCTCGGCATGCTGCGGCACATCGAAATTGATGACGTGGCTGACGTCCGCAATGTCAAGTCCGCGAGCGGCGATATCCGTGGCCACCAGCACCTCAAAACGACCCTCCCGAAAGCCTTTCAGCGCCTGTTCCCGCTCACGCTGGGTGCGATTTGAGTGCAGGACGGCCACGGAATGATTGTGCCGCTTCAAGGTATTAGCCGCACGGTCCGCGCCGTGCTTGGTGCGGCAAAACACGATGACCGACTCGTAATTCACCCGATTCATCAGCTCCAGCAACAAATCCGTCTTCTGCGCCTCCGAAACCGGGTAGATCACGTGATGCACGTTTTCGGCCGGGGTGCGCCGCATCCCGATTTCGACGGTTTGTGGCTCGTGCATGGCCCACCGGATCAGGGTATCAATTTCCGGCGGGATGGTGGCTGAGAAAAGGGAGGTGTGCCGTTGCTTGGGGCACCGCTGCAGGATGCGCCGGACGTCTGGAAGAAACCCCATGTCCAGCATGCGATCCGCCTCATCCAGGACCAGATAGCGCACCAGGTCCAGCCGGCAGGTGCCGCGCTGAAGGTGATCCAACAGCCGCCCCGGCGTGGCGACGAGCACATCCACACCCTGCTCCAAGGCCTCCATTTGTTTGCCGTAACCCACTCCACCAAAAACCACCACCGTCCGCAAATCAGTAAACCTCGCGAAGTCGTGAATGGCGGTTTCCACCTGGGCGGCAAGCTCACGAGTGGGCTCGAGCACGAGCACCGTTGGTCCCGGGCCATGCTTATTGATTTGCGAAAGGATGGGCAGGGCGAAAGCCGCCGTCTTGCCAGTGCCGGTCTGAGCGCTGCCAATCACGTCCCGTCCTTGCAGGATCAGTGGAATTCCCCGAACTTGAATAGGCGTAGGTTCCACGTAGCCCATGGCCTTGATGCCTTGAAGCATGGCCTGTGAAAGACCCAATTTAGTAAATGGCATAGTTTTTCAATAGCAGTCGCTAACCCTGCGCTGCCCTGATCATATCGAGCGACACAATGGCTCTTCCGCCTTCGAGTGAACCCGCGCCACGCTTGCGGCACCCGGCAGAAGTTGCCCGGCAGGCTGGGCAGAACTAATGACCGCGGTGCCACCGGCCCCCGCCGGCGGTTTTCATCTAGGGCCCCGGCGGAGCAGGCTTGGGCAACTCGGGAGCGGCTTCCGGGGCGGATCCAATCTGGGAGTCCACCGCGGCAGGAGCAGGGGCCGGTTCCGTCACCTCAGGTTCAGCAGCAGCCTGGGGGATGCCGACACTGTCCTCAACCCCAACCGGGACATCGATGGCGGGGGAGGCCACCGCATCGGTTCCGGTTGGCGAAACAGGCAGGTTTTCTCCCTGCGTTGCCTCGCTGGATTGGGTGGCGGGTTGCCCCGCTGGCGTGGCCGCTGCGCCTTCAGCGGGCTTTTCTGGAGTTCTTACCGGCTTGGGCGGTTTAGGAATCGGCCGTTTGGCGGTTTCCAGAACTCCGGTGGCAAACTCAATCACATGGCCTTGATGGATGAGCCAGTGCAAATCCGCGATTAGAGCGGTTTGTTCCGCAGTAGGCTGGTCCGCTGCGGGAACTGGCGCCACCGGAGCCTCGGCGGCCACGGGAGGTTCAGTTCCGGTTTCTGCCGCCGGGACGGGCGGATTGACCGGGAGCGACCCCGGAGAGGCCGGCTTCGGAGAAGGAGCCAAACTCTCGACCAGCGTGCGGCGATTGCACTTGGAATGGGTATTGATGTAATCAACGATCCGTTTGACGCCTTCGGAGACAGGGGTGGCCTCCATATCCAGAAAATGCGGACGGGCGACGGAAACGTGCGTAACGGTCTTATTAACCTTGAAGAATTGCAGGCCATGCCCGGCAAATTGCTGGCTTAGAACGGTGGCAATCTGCAAGGGGAAACGACGTTGGTCTTCCCATACGGTTCGGTAAAACCGTGACAACTCCGGGCAGCGCAAGTTGCGGGCGGAGCTTCCTGGCAAGGTATGGGTCTCGACCGGTTTAATGATGTTGTCCTTATGAACCTCGCGGAAATGTTTCTCCACGTCCGCCATGGAGGCAAGTCGCAAGGCTTCCGGCAAGTTGAGACAAACGTACTCGGTTTTCCAGCTTTGCTCCTCAACCCATTTTTTCACGACCGCTTCATCGCGCACAATCTTAACGCGCGACTTGAAAACATCGAAAGCCATCCGCGCGAACCGCTGCGCGTGGAGTTTGCGCAATTGATTCTGGTAATCATGATGATTGGGCGGTCCCAGAACGAGGCCGCTGATGCCGCATTGGGCGACAAAGGTATAGGTGCCTTTGGGCGGTTCGGTGGCGGTTTTTTCCGCCTGGTAAAACGTCGCAAAATGCTTGCGAATAACGTGCTCAACCGCTTCCTCTTCCGAGAGCCACAAGCTGTCGTCCAGCGCGCAGACGTAGAGCGGTTGCACGGGCTGGCCTTCCGGATTCTTCTTCACCGAGAACACCACCTCATGGCGCTCGGGTTTCTGAAGAATCATTTGGGCGATATCGAAAAGCGGATACGCGCGGCCGGTCATTTTGATCTGGCGGGCCAGCGACTCAACCCCTTTACGATCCGGGACGAGGCTCAAATTCAACTCCGGCAAGGGAGCGGGAGCCTCACGTCGTTCGGGGCGCTGCCCCTCGCGCGGGTCACCCCGGGTGTCACGGCGGTCACCAGGTCGGGCACCACCCCGATCGAAGGCTCCTGGCGGGCGGTTTCCACCGCCGCGCGGTCCTCCTCCTCCGCCATCCCGGCGGGGCGGTCGAGGCCCCCGGTGCTCACCACCGCGGCCTTTTGAGCGGTCAAACCGCTCGGTTTCGCCCTCAAAATGGGCGTATTTTGAAGAAGTGGAGGGTGACTCTTGAGCCCAGGCGGGCAAAAAGAGTTTTTCCAGGTCGAGTTCGTTATCAGGTAATGTACTCATTCCATCACGACAGGCGCACGATTTAGCCGCGCACCTCGCTAATGCCGTCCACCCAGCATGGCGCGGGTTCGGACAGATTGCAAGCGCGGCGTGCGTGCTGTTCGGAACTTAATGAGAATATCCCCATACCGGCTTATTGGAAATGGCCCTGTGGGGGAACGCCACGGTCTGACCTTCAACCGAGCCGTCTTCGGCACTGACCGGCGTGACTTCCCGCGGGAAGGTCACGACCACATTACGCGCAACATCGTACTGGACACTGAGCATTAGGTTATGAGTGATGCGTTTCCCGATCAAGACCGCTGTGGGGGCTGAGGGCGTCAGTCCAGGGGCATTTCATCTGGAGTGCCCGCACGCCTTCGGAAGCGCTTGGGCACTTTGAGTTAAGAGCTTTCGGCCAAAATCGGCGTGCCGGAGAGATTGATCTCACGGCGCCGGAGGGTTTGGCTGTCCGCCGCCCGGCCTCG
>JBBQYD010000297.1:0-6709 GCA_038209025.1 Verrucomicrobiota bacterium
GGCCCGGCGCCGCTGACAGCAGGCGGGACGCCACCAGCGCTTTTCGGATCCAATCCCGGCCATTCATACCGGAGATTCCTGGACATCGGTCTGGGCGCGTCAATCGCATTCAGGGGAGTGCGCGGTGAGCCGGTCTTCCACGGTTTTTTCAAGGGGGGCTGGCCGCCGGTTTCCGGGCCGGTTTTTTGGCAGGTTTCCGGGGTGGGGCCTTGCGAATTTCGGCGTCAAAGGCACCGGAGATGAAGCTCAGGTTTTCATCCGGGGTGCTCAGCCATATCCTGCCGGGCAGGCGGCCATTGGCCGGCTGGTCAAAAATGATTTTCATGGCGTAGCCGCCACGAATGCGCTCGCTGGCATTCTTCTGCTGGTCGTCCTTCCAACGGAATTGAACGAAAGGCGCGGGGGACCGATTCGTGGTCACCACAATGGTTTTTCCCCCCAGGTCTTCGCCCTTGGCGGCGTTCAAATAGACGGCCACGGTCAGATCGGGAAGGTGGGCGCGTCCCTGGCGCAGGATAAGAGTGCCCCCCTGCACCGTAGCCCATTCGGTCTCAAATGGCTGCCCGCGGACGCGTCCCTGGGCGGGCGCGTTCGTAAAGAATGCCGTGGCGATGTCCAGGTTCCAGGGCCACTGCCGCACGGGAACAGGCGGCGCCACGGGGCCGATGACCGTGGCGTTGGTGGTTGACGGCGGGCTGGCGGTCCGGGCACTGAAGAGTTGCTTGCGATTGGCGAAAAGGGCGTAGAGCAACCCGCCGAGGATCAGGAGCAGCACCACGACCGATGCGGAAATCCTGCTTTGCCGGCTGGTGATGCCTCCCGCACCGCGCTCCATGGCCGCCGGGAGCCTGCGGCGTTCTTCGACTTTGGAGGCATTCAGAACCAGTTTGGAGTCACCGCTGCGCGGTTGGGGCACGAGGAGCTTCTGGAAGCAGGTGGGGCAGTCGATCTGCTGTCCGCTATCGGCGGAACTTGCAGTCAGGTGCTGGCCGCACACGGGGCAGGCAAACTTCAGTTCACTCATCCGTTTCGTAATTCAAAATTCCATACCCGGGCGGGAAGGACAATGTTTTTTCGCAGTGACTTTCCGCCCGGTTCGGCGCACATTCGCAGCGTTTACAAATGAAGAAGCAGAGTTCAATCGTGTCACGCAGCGGCCGGTTCTCAGGCGGTCCCGCCGCGGACGTGGCGCAGTTTTCGGAATCGATCTCCTTTGACTGGCGCTTGTGGCGCCATGACCTCGAGGGCTCGCGCGCGCATGCGCGGATGTTGCGGCGCATTGGACTGCTGGCGCCCGGAGAGCTCAAGGCCATCCTGGCGGGCCTCAATAAGATCAGCGCGGAGATTGAGGCGGGCTCGTTTGTCTGGAAGCCCGAGCTGGAAGATGTCCACATGAACATCGAGGCTGAACTGACCCGGCGTGTGCCGGCCGGCGCGAAGCTGCACACCGCCCGGTCGCGCAACGACCAGGTGGCCCTGGACGTGCGGCTGTGGTTGCGCGAGGAAACACAGGAACTGCTGCGCGAGATCGCCCAGCTCCAGCGGGCGCTGGTGAGCTTCGCCGAACGCGAAGCGGAAGTCATCCTGCCAGGTTATACTCACCTGCAACGAGGACAGCCGGTCTACCTGGCGCATCATCTGCTCGCTTATGTCGAGATGCTGGCACGGGACCGGGACCGGTTCTCGAACTGCCTGGATCGGATCAACGTCTGCCCGCTGGGCAGCGGCGCGCTCGCCGGGTCCACCCTGCCGCTGGACCGCGAATATGTGGCCCGTTTGCTGGGATTCGTGGATGCCGCCGGGCGGCCGCGAGTGACTCGCAACTCGATGGATGGGGTGAGCGACCGGGATTTCGTGGTCGAGTTTTGCGCGGGGGCCGCCCTGCTGGCGGTTCACCTTTCACGGCTGGCGGAAGACCTCGTGCTGTGGGCGAGCAGCGAATTCAGCTTCATCCGCATTGCGGATGCCTACACGACCGGATCCTCGCTGATGCCGCAAAAGAAGAACCCCGACGTGGCCGAACTGACGCGTGGCAAGAGCGCGCGGGTGATCGGCAACCTGGTTTCGCTCCTGGTCTTGTTAAAAGGCCTGCCCATGACCTACAACCGCGATTTGCAGGAGGACAAGGAGCGGCTGTTCGACACCACGGATACCATCCGGGCAACCACGCGAATTTCCGCGGCCATGCTGGACCACACGCGAGCGAACCGGGCCGCGTGCGCCGGCGCCGCATCCGACCCCGCGCTGCTGGCCACCGACCTGGCTGATTACCTGGTTCGCAAAGGCGTGCCGTTCCGGCGGGCGCATCATGCGGTCGGTGCGCTCGTGGCCCTGGCGGAGAAGACTCGACGGCCCCTCAACGCGCTGACCGTGGAGGAGTTCAAGAACGTGGACGACCATTTTGGGCCGGATATCTTGCGGGTGTTTGACCTGCAGGCCGCGATGCGCAAGCGCAACGTTACCGGGGCGCCGGGAACGGCCCAGGTAAAAAAGGAGCTCGCCCGCTGGCGCGCGGAGCTGGATCCGCCAAACCGCCGGAAAACCGCCGGCTCGCGTTCACGCTAAGAAACGTTGTTTCCATGGCCGATGTGCAACCGCTGCTCTTGACTGACCTGCTGAAGGAAGTGTCGCGGTCTTTTTACCTGACCTTGCGGGTCTTGCCCAAGGGTGTCCGCCCGCAAATCGGGCTGGCTTACCTCCTGGCCCGGACCACCGACACGGTGGCGGATACAACGCTATTGCCCGCCACTGACCGCTTGCACGCGCTCGAAGCGCTGCGGCAGCGCATTGCCGGGCTGGCGCATGACCCTCTGCCCTTCGCCGCGTTCATCGACAAACAGCGGGACTCCGCCGAACGGGCGGTGCTCGCCCGCGTGTCTGAAAGCCTGGCTCTGCTGGAGGCCATGCCCGAGCCGGACCGCCGGCTCATACGGGACGTTCTGGCGGTTATCATCAGTGGTCAGGCGTTGGATTTACGGCGGTTCTCGAAGGCTTCGAAGAACCAGATTGCCGCGCTGCCAACGGCTGACGATCTGGATGATTACACCTACCGGGTGGCAGGCTGCGTGGGGGAGTTTTGGACCGCCATATGCCTCCAGCACCTGTTCCGGCGCACCCCGGAGGAAGCGCGGTTCCTGCATGGCAACGGCGTGCGGTTTGGAAAAGGGCTGCAACTGGTGAATATCCTGCGCGATCTGCCCGCCGACCTGCGGCAGGGGCGCTGCTATCTGCCGGCCGATGAACTGGCCGCCGCCGGCCTGCAGCCGGCAGACCTGCTCGATCCTCAGAATGAGGTGACGTTCCGGCCGGTATATGACAGGTTTCTGGCACTTGGGGAGGAGCACCTCGCCGCCGGATGGGCTTACACCAATGCACTGCCCGGAAAAGCCATGCGTGTGCGGCTGGCCTGCGCCTGGCCAGTGCTGATAGGGCTCAGAACTTTGCGGCTGCTGCGGCAAACCCCGGTGCTGAATCCCGCAAATCGAGTCAAAGTCAGCCGCCGGGAGGTGAAGGGGATCATGGTACGTTCGGTTCTCTACTATCCATTCCCTCGCCTGTGGAACGGCTTGGTTCGCACCTCCGCCCGCCAATAACGCCGCGGCGACTCCCAAACCATCCGCGCTGGCGTGGCGCTGGTCGGCGCTCTGGCAACGGGGCTCCGCCATGGTTAATTCCAGGCGCATAACCGGTCCCACCGGCAGACTGGCGGAAACTGGGTAGAAGGTCCAACCAGTCTGAAAGTCGGCGATTACTTCGTGGTGTATTTCGATTGTTACCGCGACCATCGGTACGGTGCAGTGCGGTCCAAGGACCTGACACACTGGGAGGAGGTGTCTCAGAAGCTATTGATGCCAAGTGAGATCCGCCACGGCACAGCCATCCAGGTCAGCCCCGATATCCTCGCTCCGCTCAAGCGGCTTTGATCTCCCGCCCGCCTTGGCAGGACCTCCCCGAGGAGGCCTCGGCAACCCTTCTCCGAACCTGTTTGTGGCCAACGGGCTCCGCGGGGCGTCTGAGCGCGCCTCCCGCCGCCCCGTTTTATTCCCTAATGTTCAGCTTGTATTTTCCGGTAGATGAGGCAGAATAATCAGCTCTTCTCTCGGGCGGGGTTCCGCCCGCGCAGACCCGGTTGGAAACAAAACCCCGGCTTTGACGACACCCAGGCGGGCGTTGGAGAGCAGTTGATTTTATATGGAGCACATTCGAAATATTGCGATTATTGCCCACGTCGATCACGGCAAGACGACGCTGGTGGATTGTTTACTTAAGCAGTCCGGCACGTTCCGCGCCAACCAGCATGAATCCCAGGAGGAACGGCTGATGGATTCGATGGACCTGGAACGTGAAAAGGGCATCACCATCCGGGCCAAGAACGCGGCTTTCAAGTACAAGGACTACCACATCAACATCGTGGACACCCCCGGCCACGCGGACTTTGGCGGGGAGGTCGAGCGGATCATGAACATGATCGACGGCGTGCTGCTGGTGGTCGATTCGGTGGACGGGCCGCAGGCCCAAACCCGGTTTGTCCTGCGCAAAGCGCTGGAAGCGGGGGCGAAACCCATCGTGGTCATCAATAAAATCGACCGCGATAATGCGACCCCGCACAAGGTGCTCGACGAAATTTTTGACCTGTTCGTTTCCCTGCACGCCACGGATGAGCAGTTGGATTTCCCGGTCATCTATGCCAGCGCCAAAGGCGGCTATGCCAAAGAAAAACTGGAGGATGGCAGCACCACGATGGCACCGCTGTTCGACGCCATAATCAAGCATATCCCCCCGCCGCGCGCCCATGCAGGCGAAGGATTCAAGCTGTTGGTCGCCAACCTCGATTATTCCGATTACCTGGGCCGCATAGCCCTGGGCAAAATCGTTTGCGGCAAAGTAAGAGTCAGCGACCAGTCAGTCTGCATCCACGGCGATGGGCGCAAAGAAATGTCCAAAATCACCGCCATCTACCATTTTGAAGGGATGAAGCGGATTGAAATTCAGGAGGCGCATGCCGGTGACATCGTGGGCCTGACGGGCTTTGAAGACGTGTTTATTGGCGAGACAATCACGGATTCCGTGGAACGTGCGCCCCTGCCGTTTGTGCCGGTGGACCCGCCCACCATCCAGATGCAGTTCGCCGTGAATGACGGCCCCCTGGCAGGCACGGACGGCAAACTGGTGACCGCCCGTCATATTTGGGAGCGCCTGGTGAGAGAGATTCGTACCAATGTGGCCCTGCGCATCCAGCAGACCGAAGTGCCCAACATTTTCAACGTGAGCGGCCGCGGGGAGATGCAAATCGCCATCCTGGTTGAGCAAATGCGCCGGGAGGGTTATGAAGTGCTGGTCTCCCGGCCCGAGGTCATTTACCGCAAGGATCCCCAGGGCAACCTGATGGAGCCAATCGAAAAACTGTTCCTGGAGATTCCCAAGGAAGCCATGGGTGATGTGATGCAAAACATGGCGGCGCGCAAGGGAGAGATCACCACTATGAATCATCACGGCAACGAGGTCAGCCTGGAGGCCCTGATCCCCACCCGGGGCTTGATCGGTTTCGAAACGGACCTCGTCAACCAAACCCGCGGGCTGGGCGTGATGAGCCACCTGTTCCATGAATATGGACCGGATCGTGGAGAAATTGCGGCGCGCAAGAACGGCTCGCTCGTCAGCATGGAAAGCGGCGAAGCCATGGCTTACGCCCTCAATATGATCCAGGAACGCGGCCGCTTGATGGTCGAACCCGGAGAAGCCATTTACGAAGGCATGATCGTGGGCGAGAACGCCCGCGAAAACGATATCCCGGTGAATCCCTGCAAGGCCAAAAAACTGACCAACATGCGTTCCCAGGGAGATGGCAAGGGCATCCAGCTCAACCCGCCGTTGAAAATGTCTCTCGAGCGGGCGCTGGAGTATATTGGACCGGACGAATACGTGGAAGCCACGCCCAAGAACCTGCGCTTGCGGAAGAAAATTCTGGAGGAAAACCAGCGGAAACGAGCGGCCCAGAGCCGTGCGCGGGTGATCGCCGAGTAATCGGGGCGTCAAAAAGGCCCGCCTCGGGGCGGGCCTGGCGCAAAACTCTCGCTACTCCACGGCACACAGCCGCCTGAAGCTTTGCTGCGCGCCCGCCATCCGGGCGCGCAAATCACCAGAGAGAGCTAACGGGCAACACCGCTGCCCTCGCAAGAGGGACAAGCCGGAACCGCGTGACGAATGCAGTGGTACATGTAGTCTTTGAGTTTCGCCCGGCGCATCTTCAACTCTTCTATTTCCTGATCGGTGGCGAACTCGATCTCTTCCTCGATCCGGTAAACCGCGTCGTCCAGGCGGTGGTACTCATCGAACATATTACGAAAGTGATCGTCGGTGTTTTTCAACCGACGGATGACTTCCCGATGTTCGGGGAACTCTCTCATGATTGGATGATGGAGGTCCATTGGTTTAACTCCTGCCTTTCTTTTTCTGGGTTCGGGTTGACCGCGCACACCCCCCAGGCAACAACACACCTGGGGTGCAAAGGGTGGGGATTGGGACGCAGCCTAAGTAATTCGACCACTTCGCCGTAGGATCGGCCAAGGTCCAACCGGGCTGTTCGCGTCTCTTTAATGCCATGCGCAGTCCGCCGCTTTCAGCGGTTATATGAGACTTACTCCAAAGCAACCAGACAGTAAAGAGAAGTTTCGCCTGAACTCAGCTTTTTTTTACCGTGCGCCCCAGG
>JBBQYD010000298.1:0-6706 GCA_038209025.1 Verrucomicrobiota bacterium
GCTTCCCCATGGGTGAGAATCACCCGGGGCTGGGGGCGCGCCATTTTGGCAAACCAGGCCAGCAAATCAGTTTGGCCGGCATGCGCGCTGAAGCCACCGAGCGTATGCACTTTGGCGCGAACGGCGATTTTTTCGCCAAAGATTTTAACCTCTGGAGCGCCTTCGACGAGCATCCGGCCCAGGGAGCCGTAAGCCTGGTAGCCTACGATGATTACATGGGTGCCGGGGCGCCACAGATTCTGTTTTAAATGATGCAGAATGCGGCCGGCGGTACACATCCCCGCCCCGGCCATGACGAGGCAGGGGCCCGTAACCTCATTGATTTTTTTCGAGTCATCAGCGGTGGGGCTGGCGTGGAAGGTTTTGAGGTCATCCTCCACCGAACCCTCGCGCATGAACTTCAGCATTTCCTCATCGAAAAGCTCGCGGTGCGCCCGGTAGATTTTCCAGGCTTCGAGGGCCATGGGGCTGTCCAGATAGACCGGGAAGGGGCGCACGATGCCGTTCCGGAAAGCATGGGCCAGCAGCATGGTGAGCAACTGCGCCCGCCCAACGGCGAAAGTCGGCACGAGGATTTTGCCGCCTCCGGTGACCGCTTGGTTCACGATTTCAAAGAATTCCTCAACGGTTTCCTGGAAACCGCGATGATCGTGATCCCCGTAGGTGGATTCCAGGACCACGACATCCGCGTCCTGGAAAGGCTCAGAATCCCGCAAAATGGGGGCGTTTTTCGGCCCCAGGTCACCGGAGAACACGATTTTGCGTTCGGTGCCGCCCTCCTGTACTCGCAATTGGATGGAGGTGGAACCGAGCATGTGGCCGGCTTCCACAAACTCCGCTTTGATCCCCGGGGCGATGGCGACCGGCTCGTGGTAGGGCACGGGGGAGAGCCGTTGAAGCAGGCTTTCGACCTGGCTGAGGGTGTACAGCGGTTCGACAGGCGGTTCGCCAGCCCGTTCCCGTTTGCGGTTGGTGCGTTCGGCGTCCTGGGCCTGGATTTTTGCGGAATCGCGGAGAATGAGGCCCGTGAGATCGATGGTGGCCGGAGTGGCATGAACCAGGCCCGTGTAGCCGGCCTTTAATAAGAGGGGGAGTCTGCCAGTGTGATCCAGGTGGCCGTGCGTTAGCAGCACCGCGTTCAGCTTGGCGATATGGGGTTCCGCCGGCACGCGGTTCTTCAGCTCCGCATTCTTGCCGCCCTGGAACAGGCCGCAATCAATCAGCACCTTGGCTTCATTCGTTTCGAGCAGGTAAGCCGACCCGGTGACCTCGCCGCCCGCCGCTCCGTAGGGGGTTAGTTGCATATGTGGTTTCTTTGCTGGTCGCGGGCCGGGCAAGTCCGGCGGGCAACCCAGGTGTTATTTGTCAGATTTGCTTTTGCTGCCACTGGAACGTTTGCCGCCGCCGGCGGTGAGGATGGTTCCGGAGATTACCCCCAGGGCAAAAAAGCCGAAGTACATCAGTGCCGCCGGAGCCCGTTGATTGCCAAAGATTGGCGGCATGGCCAGGGAGACCGTTTGACGATTGTTCATGCCCATGATGACCAGCAGCATCAGGATGGCGATTACGAAGACAGTTTTTAGCAGCAGTTTAGGGTTCATATAGCGCTCACTGGTTGGGACATTAAGTAAAGCATTTGGAAAATGCAAACTGTCCGGCAGCAGTTTTTTTGTTGCCCGCCCGACGTTTGTGTGGAGTTATAGGAGGACTTGTACAACATGAAAAGCCTTTCCCGAACCCGGGTGGCCAGTGCTGCCACCTTCTTGGCCGTCCTTCTCGCCTTTCATCCCGCCCCAATGACGGGCGAAGCCGCGGACTTTTCCGCCCTGGAAAAGCAATTTCGCGAATTGCCGCCCGAGGCCCGGCGCCTGACCGGCCCGCTGTTCTGGCTGCACGGCGATGATTCGCGGGAAAAGTTGGAGATGTATGTCGGCAAAGTCGCCGAAGGTGGCAACGGCAGCTTTACCCCGGAATCCCGGCCCCACACGGACTGGCTCGGGGCAGGTTGGTGGCGCGACCTCGACATTTGTGTGCGGGAGGCGAAACGGCACAATCTGGAGTTGTGGATTTTCGATGAGAAATGGTGGCCAAGCCAGACGGTGGCGGGCAAGGTGCCTCCTCAATATGCGGCGAAACGTTTGGAGGGCGCCGCAACCGAAGTGGAAGGGCCGCAGGTGTTTGAGGCGGAAGGGCATGACGGTGAACGATATATCGCCACGGTGGCGGGGCGGGTCAATGCCGGCGGCAAAATAGAAGGCGGCACTTTGGTGGCCCTCGGCTCCCAAATCCGAAAGGGGAAGCTGCGCTGGGAGGTGCCCGCCGGAAAATGGCGCATCATGAAGTTCACCCACAAACAGGCACCCGGCGTGCTGCAGGGTGGCGGCCAGCAATTGAGCGTGGATGGCGCGAGCAAGGATTGCGTCGATTGGTTTCTGCAAACGGTTTATCAGCCGCACCACGACCGTTACAAAGCGGATTTTGGCAAAACAATCAAAGGATTTTTCTATGATGAACCGGAAACCCAAGGCGATTGGGGCACCGAACTAAATCGCGTGCTCGCCGAATGGAAGGTGGATTGGAAGAAGCCCTACGTGGCGCACATTTTCGAGTTGGCCGGCGAGGAACAGATAGCCGCGCAATTCCAGTATCGCGATGCCCTGGCTGAGGCTTGGGGGCGCACCATGTATGGCGGCCTCTCCGAGTGGTGCCGCCAGCGGGGGGTGAAATCCATCGGGCATTTCATGGAGCATTCGCTTCTCTATCAACGCCTGGAGTTTTGCGCCGGAGATATGATGCGCGTGGAAGGCTACAGCGATATGGGCGGCATCGACGCAGTCTTTGACCAATTTATCATGGGCAAACGCGAGACCCGGGATGTCCCATGCTGGCAGACGCCCAAGCTGGGCAGTTCCATAACCCATGCCTATGGCAAAAAGGATGACATAACCATGGTGGAAATTTTTGGCGCGCGCGGCCAGGACCTCACGTATCCCGAGATGAAGTGGTGGACCGATCACATGCACGTTTCCGGTGTGAACTTCCTGATCCCGCACTCGTTCAATCCGAAATCGCCCTACGACACAGATTGTCCTCCTTATTTCTACAACAGTGGCTTTGAGCCCCGCTGGCCCTTGTACCGGGTTTTTGCCGACTACACGAGCCGGCTCAGCGTGATGCTGACCGGTGGACGGCATGTTTGCCCCGTGGCCTTGCTCTACGTTGGGCAGAGCGCCAATCTCGGCAAGCGAGTTCTGCCCGACCAGTTCAGCGAGGTGCTCCAGGATGCGCTGTACGATTGCGATTGGCTGCCTTACGAAGTCTTTGAGAAACAAACCAAGGTTGGCCGGAAGGAGCTTCGGTTGCGCCAGGAATCCTACCGCGTGCTGGTCGTTCCACCGGTGGAAGTGATCCCTTACCCAACCCTGTCCCGGGTGAAGCAGTTCTTTGACCAAGGCGGCGTGGTGGTGGGCTATGGTTTCCTGCCGGAAAAATCCGCGACGCTCGGAAAGAACTCACAGGATATTGCCAATCTGAGGAATTCGATCTGGGGCGCCGCCCAACCTGGTATCAAGGCGTGCCAGACCAATGCCGCCGGTGGGCGAGCCTATCTACTGCCTGAACAGCCTACGCCCGAGCAGTTGCAGGCCGCTCTCGCCGGCGACGCAGGCGTGCGGCCGACCCTGGAAGTTCTCGAAGGAAAAACCGACCATTGGCTGCATGTGCTGCATCGCAACAAAGCCGGGCGTGACCTCTTTTTTGTCGCCAACCAAAACCATGAAGGCGCCGCGCGTGATTTCACCTTGCGCATCCGGGCCGAAGGCTTCCCTGAAGTCTGGGACGCGATGCGCAATCAGATTACGACGGTTCCTTTCTCCCGGACTGGGAACGACGTACGGCTGCGCTTGCGGATGGAGCCAAATGAAAGCGCACTCCTGGTTTTTCAGCCCACTCCCCGGCCTTTGCCCATGCGGCCGGAACCTGAGTTGCTTAAAAAAGGCGCAACGATCGCCTTGCGCCCGGATGACCTCCCACCGGTCCAGGAACCGGCATTGCCCAAAGGGTCGGGGATTCTGGAGCAGTTGACGGGCGGTGCATGGGTATGGTCCGGCGAAGGTGATTCGTCCAAAAATGCGCCCATCGGGAAACGGTATTTCCGAAAGCAAATCGTGGTTCCCACCGGCGAAACCGCAGCCAAAGCGGTGTTTGTCGGTTCGGCCGATAACCATTTCGAGCTCTTCATTAACGGACGCAAAGCCGGGCAGGGCGACGACAGCCCGGAAGGCTGGCGCAACCCGGTCGAACTGGATTTGAAGGGCTTCCTGCAGCCGGGCACCAACCAACTCGCGGTGCTCGCCGAGAACACGCCCGGTGTGCAGGTAAATCCGGCGGGAGTCGTCGGCACGTTGCGGATTGATTTCGGCTCGGGCAAGTCGTTTACTCAGCGGCTTGACCGAACCTGGAAATGCGCCGATGCGGCACCGGAAGGCTGGCTGCAGGCCCAATTTGATGACCGCGCATGGCCGGCTGCGCGCGAGAGTGCGCGCTTCGGGAAGGGGCCTTGGAAACAACTGTCCGGCAGCCTTACCCTAAGTCCCGCCAGCGCCAACCCCTACCAGGGCCGTTGCGAACTCGGGCGATCCGAACTCGAGGGCACCCTCATTTACCTGCATGTGCCGGGGATCGCCCCTGAATTGGCCGCCCGGGTCACCGTCAACGGCCGGGACAGCGGCGGCTTCATCGGCAGGCCTGCGCTTTTGGATATCTCGAGCCATCTGCGGCCAGGCGCAAATGTGATTCGCATCGAACCTTTCTCACCCGCGACCGCCGAGTTGGTGATCGTCCGTCAGGCGCTCAGCTCGCAATAGAAAGCCTCACCTGGCCAAACCGGCTGAAGCGTTATCTACGGAGCTGAAGCCGTACCTTGCCGGGGTGCGGCGAAGCACCATTCAACGATCAGCGGCAGGTGGTCCGAACCGGTTCGCGGCCCGACGGACCTGCTCACGATTTGCAGGGTGGGCCAAAAACCCCAGGAAGGTGGCAAGGCCGGCGATAACACCCGCTGCGTACAGCAATCCCCAAAAACTGAGGCGCTGAGACAGCAACTCGCTCCATCCAGACTTGCGTGGCATCACACTTATTGTGAGGAGCCCGAGTCATTTGTCACCTGCTTTCAGGGGGTGATTTGAACTGATGGACTCTTGCTGCAAGCCCGAAACCTGGGCGGAAGAACACGACACCGTGCCGGAGTTTTTCGGATGTCGTGCAACAGGATGTCACCAGGATGTCACCAGGATTGACAACGTTTCTTCGGGCCATCACTCTAGGCCTCAACTTGAGCTTATGCGATTCTCCCTGATAGGGTTCATGCTAATGGCACTGGCCATGTCCGCGGTCCAAGGAACCGCGGAAGAGAAGGGTTCATATCTCACCCCGTTGGGACCCGGGACCATCGGCGGATACGTGGATACAACCATTGAGTGGCGGTCGCCCGTGGCCGATGGACTTTCCGTTCCCGAGTGTAAAGATCACCGCGAGTCAGACTCAAGGAGTGAACAGTAAATCTTACGTATCGAGAGGGATTCCGTCCCAAGACTCTTTGCTCAACAGCCATTCCAAAGCCCGGCGGCGTTCAACGACAACGTAGGGCTTCAAGTTTCCAGTTTGCCGTTTGCCGCTCAGTTCCGATTCCTGAATGGCCCAATGAAGGCAATACGCCAAATCGCACGCGGCAACGACTTGCTTCAGGGAACGTGGATTGGCTTTCCTGCGAAAATCTTGGCTGCTCTGGCTTGCTTTAAGGTTGGGCAGCATTGCCGCAAAACGGTTATCGCAGTCTTTGCCGAAGTTCATTTCGCTCACGATCCCCATCGCCCAACCGAGTGCCCACATTCCTTCGACTCCCACTTTGAAGCGGTCGGGCTGTCCCACGCCTTCAAGAACAAAACGCCTCTCCTGCTCACTGAGGCAATCGGTCAACGCTTCCTGATTCAACCAAGCGATGGCTTTTGCTTTGTCGAAGCCGTAGGCAGTCGCGGCGACCGCGTTCATTGCCAGAAGTCGGGAGACGGCTTCATCGGCATTGCGCATCTCAAGCCCGACATCCAGCAAAGGCAGCCTTGGCGACACGTCCACGCCAAGCCGCTTGGCTGCTCCGATGGATTCATCCCGAATTCGTTTAAGGTCCATAAAAGTTTCCAAAACCACCAACGCCTCCAGGATGCAAAACGGGTTGCAGTGACGGTGCGGTGTGTTCGCCGGTTCGCAGCAATTGCATCACGTTAGGATTGTTCCCCGGATGATGCCAGACCGTGCCGGGCGGATTTAGCAGACTGCGACCAGACTGCATGTGCTGAAGCACATTGCCGCCCAACTGCTGATTCATCATCCGCAAGGTCAGCAAAGGGATCATACAAATACCGGGCTACCACCGCCCCGCTGGAATCGGTGAGCGAAGTAACGTTTCCGCCACCGTCGGAATGGTAGTAAGTCGAGCCAACGCTATCCGTGCGAGCCAGGAGACCACCGATACCGCCCGCTCCCTGCATCGAACCGCTCAGGTCCAGTCCGCGCGTGTAAGTGGCCAATACCGCGTTATCCGCCCTGCGCTCTTGCAGCACCAGCATGCGGTCATACACGTACCGGACTTCGTTGGCCAGAGCCCAACTACCGCGCCAGGTGTATTCCCGGCTGATTCTGCGCCGCCCCA
>JBBQYD010000299.1:0-6688 GCA_038209025.1 Verrucomicrobiota bacterium
GAATGACCTTGTTGCCGTGGCGGCGATAAATGCGAAAAGCCGCGTCAAACGTGAAGATCACGCCGCCGGGGTGCAATTCCGCGAGGCGGACGAGACAGGCATCGGCCAGCGACATGGGGCGATCTCGATAGCGGCGGATCAACTGCCGCACATCTGCCAGACCAGTGTCAGCCCCTCTCGACTGGCCACGCAATCCGCCACTAAGAGCGGTTGCGAATGCGGGTGTTCAGCGTGGCCGCGGGCTGGGAATCTGGTAATCGCGATACCAGTAGTAGCCCCAGAGTTTGTCGAGCGGAGCCTTTTCGACGTGCCCATCAGACAGGGCCAGGCCCACCGAGCCAGACAGCCCGGCTCCGGCGGGGACCGATCTCGGCGCGCTGGCGGCGCTCCGACCGCCGTGCCGCGCAATGGTGATGCGGCCGATTGAGCCCACGTTGCTGGACTGGTCGCCGTTGAAAAGGTCCCGCGCCGGTGCATCCGTGGGGCGTGGCCAGACATCCACCCAGATGGCGTCGGCAAAGACCGGCGTCAGGGACGGGTACTGAACCGAGCTGTCTTTGGCGAAATGGCGGGCGAGGTCGGCACCGGTGTTGAAGAATTTATCGTCCGAGTAGAACCAGCCGTTGAAAGTGAAGCTGCCGCTTATCGCGGTGGGGGAAGTTCCCTTCCAAAACCACGATTCGGCGGCCGTTCCCCAGCGGTTAGCGGTCGGTTTCGGCGGTTTCTCGGGCGCTACCGGGCATAGGCGGATGGCATGCACCTGCGCCTGGTACTGGATCAAGGTTCCCATCCACAGGGTTCCGTCGGTGCCTGGATAATAGGGGAGGTTCTTGTTGTTGTCGGTGAAATACATCGTGTCCGCCAGCATCAATTGCTTGAGGTTGTTCACACATTGGATCTGCTGGCCTCTCATTTTAGCGCTCGACAGCGCCGGCAGCAGCATGGCGGCCAGAATAGCGATGATGGCGATGACCACCAGCAACTCGATTAATGTGAAGCCCACTGGCTTTTGTCCGGGTGTGCGGTTCATTGTGAATCAACGGGAGCTTGCCCCATCCCGGATGGCGGAGCAACAGTTTTGACCCATCAGACGGCGATAAGGCCTCGCCGACGGGAGACGGAGAGCCGGCTTGTTTCCACAACCAAGGCGCAAAGAAAAGGCGGGGAAAAGGGGGGGACGGGCGCAGCGCGCGAAACTTTGCGGAGGGAAAGGCAGCGAGTGGCGGAGTGCCAACAGTTTGGGGATCTCCGCCTCCGGGATGACACGGACGGACCGTCCGCCTCAATTCGCGGGCAAGAACCGCTTAAGAATGTCATGGCGCGGAACGGCCTTGGGCTGGAGGGCCAGGTGCCGCTCGGTGACGCCGTCGCCATAGGTGGGGGGCGGGTTGGGGTTGCGGTAAAGAACGCCGGTGTAGAGCTTGGTCCCATAGTCGCGCGCCAACTCGGTCGCTCGCGCCCGATCCGCGGGGTCATGGCCGATGGACTCGAGGGTCTGCAGGCGGGTTTTCTGGGCTTTGAGCTGTTGGTCCTCCTCGCCGTAGGTGACGCAGGGCGATTGGACGTTGATGAAGGCGAAGCCGGGGAAGCGAATGCCTTCTTCGATGATGCGGGCCAGGCCGGCCATATCAGCCGGCGTGCCCTGAGCGACAAAGGAGGCGCCGTAGCCCATGACGTAGAGGAGGGGGTTCACGGGGTCTTCAAGGCTGCCGAAGCTGGAGGTGACGGTTCTGCGCCCACGCTGCGAGGTGGGTGACAACTGCCCTTTGGTAAGACCGTAAATCTGGTTGTCCATGACGATATAGGTCAGGTCGATGTTGCGGCGGACCACATGAGCGACGTGCCCGCCGCCGATGGAGAAGCCGTCGCCATCGCCGCTGGCCACCAGCACGAGCAGTTCGGGGTTGGCGAGTTTGATGCCTTGCGCGATGGGCAGCGAACGGCCATGAACGGTGTTGAACCCGTAGGCGGTGGTGTATCCCGGGATGCGGCTGGAACAGCCAATGCCGGATACGAAAGCGATCTCATGCGGGGGGCGTCCAATGGCGGAGAGGGCGCGGGTGATGGCGGTGACCACGCCAAAATCGCCGCAGCCCGGGCACCAGATGGGCTTGAGATCGCTTTTAAAATCGCCGGCTTGGAATTTGGCGGCGGGAATGGGCTGGAGAGTGGGTGGCATTTGCTTTTGGAGGTTGAAATTTGAGGGACTCGATTCAGTGGACGACCGCACAGCCAGCCGGGTTGATGGGGAGGTGTCGGGAGCCATGGCTAGTCAGCGATTGGGTCGATTTGGTTTGGGCGGTTGCTCTGAATGGCCGTGACCATCTCGCGCAGGCAGCGGAGCACTTCCCCTGGTTGGATGGGGTTTGATCCGCTCTTGGCGAGCGGGCTGATGCGGGCAGGAAAATCCACGAACATCCTGACCAGCCGATAGAGTTGGGCCTGGAAAGACTGTTCGATGAAAAGCCCGCGTTTGACGGAAGCGAAGAAATCCTGGTAAACGGTTTCCGCCACCGGGTAAAGGAGTTTGGGCACGAGCAGCTTCACATGCAAGCCTTCGGCCTGGGCCAGGTGCAGGGCCTCCCGGGCGACGCCGGCGACGCTGCCCCAGCTCACCATGGCAATCGGCGCGTCAGGGTCACCGGTGATCTCGAATAAGTCGCGGCGGTTTTTCAGCGGGTTAAACTTGCGGAACCTCTTTTCGTTCATGCGGGCGTGCATCTCCCCGCTGGCCGTGGGCCGGCCGAACTCATCATGCTCAATGCCTGCCGCCAGGTAGTTGCCGCCGAGCATGCCCGGATGGCTGAGCGGGCTGATGCCGGATTCAGTCAGCTTGAAGCGCGCGTAATTGTCCAGTTCCGCACCGGTGGGAAGCTTGCGCTCCACCACTTGGAACTTCGAGGTGTCGATCGGATCAACGGTTTCTTTGCGTTGAGCAATCTCCTGGTCCGACAGCACGATGACGGGAGTCTGGTAATGCTCAGCCAGGTTGAACGCCTCGACGGTGATGCCGAAGATATCGGCGACGCTGGTGGGAGCGAGGACCGGCCGCAGGCAATCACCATGGGCGGAAAACACCGCCTGGAAGAGGTCCGATTGCTCGGCTTTCGTGGGCATGCCGGTGGAGAGCCCGCCCCGCTGGACATTAACGCAGACGAGCGGCAGTTCGGCGAGGCTCGCCAGGCCGAGCATCTCGGTTTTGAGGGACATGCCGGGGCCGGAGGTCGCGGTCATGGCTTTATGCCCGGCAAACGAGGCCCCGACGACGGCGCCGATGCCCGCGATTTCATCCTCCGCCTGGAGCACAGTGCCGCCATACTTCCAAACCTCGCGGTCGAAAAACTGCATGATCTCGGTGGAGGGCGTGATCGGGTAACCGCCGAAAAAGGTGCAACCGGCGAAGAGCGCGCCCGCCGCGCACATATCGTTGCCGTCCGCCAGCATCTTGACTGTGTGACTGGTTGGGGGGTGCAACTTGCGATCTTCCTTGAGGGGGTGCGCCTCGGCAAACGCCAATCCCGCCTCGAACGCGCGCGCGTTTCCCTCGACTACCGTGGTTCCCTTTTTGGCAAATTTCTTGCGGATGCCGGCGAGCATGCTCGCGTGCCCGATCCCGAACCAACCGGCGAGCAAACCGATGATGACGATATTCTTTGCCTTGTCGGTGCCGGCATTCTGCACGGCCATTTCCGTGATGGGCACACTGAAAACGACCGACGGGGTTACCCCTTCGAGGGGCAATTTATCCGGGGCCACCCCGGTTCTGGCTTCGTAAATGACGATGGTGGAGGACTGGACCGGGAGTTCGGCGCCAAAGCGCAGGAAATCCTCCCAGTTGAGGGCCACCGCGACGTCGAGAGGGCCGTTGGGGTTCAGGACCGGGTCGGTGGAGAGGCGCAGACGGCAGGAGGCTTCGCCGCCGCGAATCTGCGAGCCGAAGCTTTTGGTCATGAGGGCGTGATAGCCCTCGAGGGCGGCCGCGGTGATCACCGATTCACCGGCTGAGACGACGCCATCTCCACCGGCGCCGGCGATTCCTATAATCAAATCTTTAGGCATGCATTATGTATTCTGCTGATTATTAAACAGGAAGCTCGTCGTTTTTTGGCTAATAGTTAACATTAATTGCTCTCTCATTGGGGGTTCCCGGGCCTCGGGTTCAGGCGGGCCAAGGAATCAGTCGCACAAGGCGCTCTATGTTCGCGAGCTTTCATTATTAGTGAAATATGCGGGACCGACCGGGAATAGCAACCCAATAATGCCTGCCTGCGGGCCGGTGCCTGCTTTTATGATCGGACCACAAAATGTTGAGCACCAGCCAGAAGGCCATGCTGGCGGCCACCAGGAAACAAAGCATGGCAAACAGGGCATCCAGGATTTTGTTCAGGCGGGAGGGCGGGGCGCTGATGAACTGCTTCCCCTCGAGCAGGGAAGAGACCGGTCAACGTGGCAGAACCTGAATCAGGGCGAAACCTGAGCGTCCTGTAATGGCAGGTTCCTTGATGAATACCGATCATGGACCACAGCCGTGGGCAGGCCCATTCAGGCCATCATTCTCACGACGGGCATAGGGCAGGGCAACGCGGGGGCGGCCTAATCTTTGTCGCCGCAGTTCCTGCTGAACATGCTTACGGCGACCACCCCTACCAGCACTCCGAGGCCAAAAACGACGCCCAAAGACTGGTAAGGTCTTTCCCGCACCAGGCGTTCGGTGGCTTGAGCGCCGGATAGCGCGCGTTCTTTGACCGTGCCCACGCTGATTTTCAGCAGTTCCTGACCATCGCGAAGCACCGCCTTGAGGTCGGCGATGAGTTTCTCAAACTGCTCTTGCTGGGCCGGGGTCTGCGAGCCGGAGGATTCAGTATTCATGGTAGCACTTAATAATAGCACCTTAGACCGGTGGGAATGGGGTTAAACCCGGGGGTGGCAGGGCAGGGGAGACTACCACCCTTCGCCTGTAGCGGCCTGCTGAGGCGGTTTTTGGGGCCTGCCGCAAACGGGTCACGTTTTACGTTTCAAGTCGAGCCGGCTTGCGCTACACTCTGTCCGGTATGTCAATGGAATCGGCGCAGGCGCCACAGAAGATCAACTTAAGGCGGCCAGATATCATGGCCGCGGTGCAGGCCCAGGTGCTGTCTCATTATCGAAGCGACCTGATCGAGCGCATCCGCGCCAGCGGGCATATTTTATCGGCGGGCGGCCTGACCATCAAGCTGGCAAAAGAATTCGGCTTTTGCTACGGGGTGGAGCGGGCGATTGATCTGGCCTACGCGGCCCGGAAGGCGTACCCCAACCGCCGGATTTTTCTCTTGGGCGAAATCATTCACAACCCGGAGGTGAACGATCAAATCCGGCGCATGGGCATTGAGACGATAGGAGGACGGCCCACGGACGCGGAGATTGACCGGTTGACGCCCGAGGACCTGGTGATAATCCCCGCCTTTGGCACGGAAGTATCGACGCGCCGCAAGCTGGAAGCCAAAGGCTGCCTGTTTGTGGACACGACCTGCGGGGACGTGATGAGCGTGTGGAAGCGGGTGCGGCAGTATTCGCGCGACAGCGTGACGAGCATCATTCATGGGAAGTCCTGGCATGAGGAAACCATGGCCACCAGTTCGCAGGCGCGGGCCAGCGGCAGCGGGCATTACCTGGTGGTTTTCACCCTGGCGGAGACGGATTACGTCTGCGATTACATCATTAACGGGGGAAACAAAGAGGAGTTTCTGACAAAGTTCAAGGGGGCCTATTCTGATGGGTTTGACCCGGACGAGGATCTGAAGGCGGTGGGGGTGGCCAATCAAACCACCATGTTGCGGGGTGAAACAGAGGACGTTCAACGACGCCTGAAAGCCGCGATGGCCACGAAATACGGGGAGGTCCAACTGCCGCGGCATTTCCGTTTTTTTGACACGATTTGCGGCGCCACGCAGGATCGCCAGGATGCGCTGCAGAAGCTCCTGCGCCAGCCGCTGAATTTGTTGCTGGTGATTGGCGGTTACAACTCATCGAACACCTCGCACCTTGCGGAGATGGGGGAGGCACAACTGCCGACCTACTTCATCAAGAATGCCGCCAAGATGGAATCGGCCAAATTGATCCGGCATTACGACCAGCACAAGCATGAGGAAGTGGAGACCAAAGCCTGGCTGCCGGCGGGCGACCTGACCATCGGCATCACCGCAGGGGCTTCCTGCCCCAACAACCTCATTGAAGACACCATTCGGCGGCTGTTTGAGCTGCGGGGAATCAGCGTTCAGGAAGTGCTGCAAGCCAATCAAGTATAGCCACCACGACAACCCCATGCCTCGCGACCGTTTGGAACTCGAACAAGTGGAGCGCCAGATCCTGGCGCCTTTTGCCCAGCTCAGCGCGGAATCACGCGGGCGCCAGCATCGTGAAGCTCCGGCTGAGTGGCGCACGGAATATCAGCGGGACCGCGACCGGGTGATCCACTCACGGGCATTCCGCCGGTTGGAATACAAGACCCAGGTTTTCCTGAACGGCTCGGGCGACCACCTGCGCACGCGGCTCACCCACACGATGGAGGTCGCGGGGATCACCCGGAACATCAGCCGTCCCTTGCGCATCAATGAGGATTTGGCGGAGACCATCGCGCTGGCCCACGACCTGGGGCACTCTCCCTTTGGCCATAAAGGCGAAACCGTGCTGGACCGTCTGATGAAAGACT
>JBBQYD010000300.1:0-6663 GCA_038209025.1 Verrucomicrobiota bacterium
GGTGAGTGCGTCACCGAACCGCACCGGGTTTGCAACTTCCGCCGGCAGGGAATCGTTGCTCTTTTCGCGCGGCGCGTCTCGCAAAAGCCACATGAGCGGCATGGAGTAAACAACGCCGACCATGCCGAAGAGGGTGAAGGCGTAGCTCCAGCCGTGAACCTCCGCCAGCCAGCCGCCCACTCCACCCAGTCCTGCGCCAACCATGATTCCGCTGATGTGAATTCCCGAGGCCAGCGAACGCGTCGGGCCGCGATGATAATCGATGATTAATGCCAGGGAGGCCGGGATGTAACAGGCTTCACTGACGCCCATCAGCGCGCGCGCGACGAGCAATTGCTCGTAGGTTTTGGCGTGTCCGGTAAGCCAGGTGATCAGGGACCATACAAACAAGCTGCCAATGATGACCCGGCTGCGGCTGAACCGGTCTGCCAGGAATCCGGCGAACGGACTCAACAGGCCATAGACCCATAGGAATACTGAAGTGAGCAACCCGAATTGCGCGTCGGTCATCGGGATCGCCTCAGTCAACGATCCGCGCATGGTCGTGAGCATGTTGCGGTCCAGGTAATTCAAACACGCCACCACCCAGAGCAGCCCTACCGTCAGCCAGGCACGGGTGGACAATTTGAAATCGGCACTCATCGGAAGAGATACAGTGATCCGCCGGCTGCGCCCCTCCGCGCGTCTGCCGCGGAGTTGCGCCGTGTTCCGGCCAGCCCCGGGACCTCATTCGCCGGGACGCGTGGGCCGGACGCCGCCGCCAAGGGCTCGCCGGGGTTGCCACGTTTCGAGGCCGGGGCGGGTTGCAGATGGGTTCGCAGCCGCTCGCGCTTCGGTTTCGCCTTGTCCACGGCGTCTCGTTTGAGGGCATGCATGGTGGCTATTGGTAGGCACACCAAGCCACAAATCAATACTTTCTTGATTCTTTCTGTTTCCAGCCCACAGTATCGTGCAGGGGCATGAAATGAGCAGGGCCCAAAACAAATCGTTTCCGCCGACGGGCTAAAGTGAAAACCGAAATCGCCAGTTCATCGTTGGCCCACGACGTCAGTCCGAGGGTTCGTGGGTTGTTTCTGAAGAACCTGGGTGACTTTCAGACCGAGTTGGCGCGCATTCAGGCGGGCTTCATTCCCGGGCTGGCCATCTGGCGGCAGCGCAAGGGAATGCCCGAACTGGTGTTTCGTTCGTTGCGCCGCGTGCAGGATCTTCGCCAGCGCGGGCGCGAGCTGGGCGTCTCTTTTCAGGAAATGCACCTCAGCGCGAGCGTCGCCGGCCGCGCGCTGCTCGATGAACTCTGCCAGGCCGCCAATCCAACCGACCTGCTCGAGGCCGCCTTCGTCATCATCCCGGGCATCCTAATTGCCGCGATCGAGGATTATCTGAAACTCAACGATAGTATTTACGACCTGCCGAGTGTGCCGTTGCTCGAGGCTTGCCGCGACGAACTCCAGGCCCAGGCCAAATGGGCGCAGGGGGCGCTGCTGGAACTGGCGGAGGAAACCGGCGCGAAACCCGCCGCCGGCTTCGTGAGCCGCATCCAGGCGCTCAGCGCGGCTCTGCCCGTCGCGTTGCGCGGCCACACCGCGCTCGCCGGCGAGCCGGTGCGCGCCGGCCGCCGCCTCGGCACGTTGCCCCTGGCCGGCGCGGAACTCCCGCGGGGTTTCCGTCACCTGGAGTTTGGTCCGGAGTCGCTGCCGCCCAAGGCTGGCTATGCCGAACGCGAGCGCTACCACGCCGTCAATTTTCTTCAGGAGGTGCAGGCCGCGGATTCCTGCGCGGCGCTGCTCTTCGAATCGCCCGACATGCCGTGGGATTTCTTTTTTGATCTGAGCCGCCACCTGTGGGACGAATCGCGGCATGCGATGTTTGGGGAGCGCAAGCTCGTGGCGCTCGGCACCACCGCCGCCGCCGCCGGCTTGTCCAGCATGGCCTACGCGATGCGCCAGACCCTCACACCGCTCGATCGCTACACGGCGCTTTCCACCCAGGAGGCCGACGCTTTCCCCGGCAAACACCTCGGATTGAAAGACGCGGTCGCGCATCACGACGCCATGAGCGCGATGGCGTGGAGTTACGACATCGCCGATGAGACCCAGCATTTGCGTTTCGGCACGAAATGGATCCCGGTGATGATCGAGCAAATCCGCGAGCCGCGCAGCTACGAACAGGTCAAGGACGACGCCCGCAATTGGCGCGCGAGCGTTCTCGCCGGGGTTTACAAACCAGCCGCCGCCACGTTGCGATGATATCGTGGCTGGCTTTGGCGTCGGATAGTTACAGACTCTGAAATGAAAATGACATTACGCGAACGGATTCTGGCCGTGTATCGGGGGGAACAACCTGACGTTGTGCCCTACATGCTGGACCTTTCCCACTGGTTTTACCATCGCCATGGCCGGCCCTGGGATTTGAGCGTGGCCTACGTGGAGCCCGAGCGGGACTTGATCGCTTATCATCAGGCGCAGGGTGTTGGTTTTTACCTACCGAACCTGGCTTCGTTCTATTCGGCCGTTTATCCTGACAACGTCCGGGTCACCACGGAGAAGCGGAATACCCCAGCGGGTCCGGAAATCATCTGGCGGATACAAACCCCGTCCGGCGTCATCGAACGGGTGCGGGTCTGGCAGGAGCAGACCTATTCCTGGGCCATCAGCCGCTGGGGGTTTGAGGATGAGGCGGGGCTGCGCGTTTTTCAGGAGGCCATGAGCCAGCGGCGCTACGTGCCCCACTGGGATCGCTTCCGGCAATGGGATGAATGCGTCGGCGATTGCGGAATCGTCTATATACCGTTTGGCTACAGCGCCATCGGTTATCTCCTCAACCAGTGGATGGGAATCGAAGCGACCGTATTCGCGACCGTGGATTTTCCGGACGCGGTGCGCGAAGCCGTCGAGGCGGTGAATCGGAATCTCTTAAGTTTGGTGGACTTGATCTGTGCCTCCCCCGCGCAAGTGGTCCTCATGGGCGACAATATCTCCAGCGATGTGCAGCCGGCTTCGTTCTTCGACCAATGGTCGCGCGCTTATTACAAGGAAGCCGCCGCTCGTTTGCACGCGGCGGGGAAATTTCTCGCCGTTCACATTGACGGCCGGTTGAAGGGCGCGATCCAAATGGTCCGGGAAACGGGGGCCGATTGCGCGGACGCGGTGACGCCGCCCCCGCTGGGCGATCTGACGCCGGCACAGTGCCGGGCCGAAGCCGGAAAGCAGTTCATTCTTTCCGGGGGAGTGTCGCCGGATTTGTGGCTGCCGGGTGTGCCCCTTGAAATCTTCGAGGCAAAAGTGATCGAATGGCTGGCCCAGAAGCAGACCACTTCGAGATTCATCGCCAACGCGGGCGACCAGGTTCCGCCGGGAGCCGAGGAACGGCGGATTGCCCTGATGCGTGATCTGGTCGAACGGCATGGGCGTTACTGACCGGGTTAAACGATGAGGGCCTGTCAGGCAGCCCGCCAAAGCCTCCTCGCGGCCGTGGCAGGTGAGAGCCGATTGCTTATGCATAAACCCAAACTCCTGGCGGCCGTGTGTTCCTGGCTTTTGTTCGGCCACCTGGCCCATGCCGTCTCCGTGACTCCCCTGGAAATGGCGGATGCCCGCAACTGGATGGCGGCGAAGTTTGAGGGGATTGAGCCCCCCGCCTCCAACGAACCGGGTTTAAGAGTGCTCGCCAACTATGGCCGCGTGCAGCGGAATGCGCGAGACGGACAACCCCTCAAGATCGGTGCCGCCCACTATACCCGCGGGCTTTATTGTCACGCCAACAGCCGGATTCTGGTCCGCCTGCCCGGTCCGGGCGAGACCTTCTCCGCGGTCGTGGGCATCGACAATAACGGACCGTACAGCGGGGGTTCGGTCATTTTTTCGGTCACGAGCGCCGGTCAGGAGTTGTTTCGGTCAGGCGTCAAACGACGAGGCGAGTCCGCCACGCCGGTCCAACTGAAACTGGGTGGGGTCTCAGAGTTTACTCTGGCGGTCGGCGATGCGGGAGACAACTTCAACAGCGATCAAGCCAGTTGGGCCGAAGCGGTGGTGACGCTGAAGGACGGAACGCAGGTCTGGCTGGGCGATCTGCCCCTGCTGGAGCACTGGCGTATTCCCGAGACCGCCACGCCCCCTTTCTCGTTCAAGTATGGAGATGAGTCGTCCGCGACCTTCCTGAGCACCTGGCCCGTGAGCCGAACGGTGACGAATCTGGATGATTGCCGCACGCAACGCACGCTGGTGTACGCCGATCCGAAGACCGGATTGGAGGTGCGGTGCGAGGGGATTGAGTATCGCGACTTCCCCACGGTGGAATGGACCCTCCATTTCCACAACGCCGGCCAGGCCGATACCCCGATTTTGTCCGAGATTCAGGCCCTGGACACGAAGCTGGAAGGCAACGGAGGCGCGGATTACACGCTTCATCATCACAAAGGCACCGTTGTTGGCCCCGACGATTTTGAGCCCTTCACGACCGTGCTGGGCCCAAATCAAAACCAGCGCTTTGCCCCACCGGGCGGACGTCCGTTGGGCACCGTTTTTCCGTACTTCAACCTCGAGTGGGGAGGGGAAGGAAGGATCATTGTGGTCGGCTGGCCGGGTCAGTGGGCCGCGCGGTTCGCGCGCGACTCCGACGCTGGTTTGACGGTCACCGCAGGCCAGGAACTCACCCATCTGCGGCTGCGGCCGGGCGAGCGCATCCGCAGCCCGCTGATGGTGCTTCAGTTTTGGCGCGGGGATTCGGTCCGGGCACAAAACATCTGGCGGCGTTGGATGCTCGCCCATAACGTCCCGCGTCGCGCGGGCAAATTGCCGGAACCCATGCTGCCGGCGGTGAGCGGCAACCAATTCCCAGGCCTGCTCTGCAATGAGGCGGACGAGATTCGTTACATTGATCGCTATGTCGAAGAGCGCATCCCGATTACTCATTGGTGGATGGACGCCGGTTGGTACGTGAACCAGGGCAGTTGGTCCTCCACGGGAACGTGGGAGATCGACACGAAGCGTTTTCCGCGCGGGCTTCGCTGGATTAGCGACTATGCGCACGCCAAAGGGATTAAGTTGATCGTGTGGTTTGAACCGGAGCGCGTCACCGCCGGCAGTTGGCTGGCGCAAACCCATCCCGAGTGGGTCCTGGGCGGCGCGGGTGGCGGTTTGCTGGATCTGGGCAATGCCGAAGCCTGGAACTGGCTGGTTCAGCATTTCGACAAAATCATCTCGGAACAAGGCATCGACCTCTACCGCCAGGACTTCAACATGGATCCCTTGCAGAACTGGCGGGCGCATGACGCCCCCGACCGCCAGGGCTTCACCGAGATCAAGCATATCGAAGGCTATCTGGCTTTTTGGGATGAACTGGTTCGCCGTCACCCCGGCTTGATGATCGATTCCTGTGCCAGCGGCGGCCACCGGAACGACCTGGAAACCTTGCGTCGCTCCCTCCCGCTCCTCCGCAGTGATGCCATCTTCAATTCCGTCGGCGAGCAGGGCCACACGTACGGTTTGGCCTCCTGGATGCCATTCTACGGCACTGGCTTCATTGATTTTGACCCCTACATCGTGCGCAGCCTGATGGGTCCGGGCATGACACTTTCCTGCGATGCGCGGCGGAAAGACCTGAACTGGGACTTGCTCCGCCAACTGGTTGCGCAATGGCGGCAGGTGGTGCCCTATTTTTATGGTGACTATTATCCGCTCAGCCCCTACACCCTCGACAGCCGGTCCTGGATCGCCTGGCAGTTCGATAGCCCTGAGAAAGGCGAAGGGGTGGTGCAGGTCTTCCGCCGTGCGGACAGCATCTACCGAAGTGCTGAAATCCCGCTCGGTGCGCTCGACCCGGCAGCCACTTACTCGATCACCAATCTCGACGCCCAGCGCGCGGAGCAAGTGAGTGGCCGCGAATTGATCGAGAAAGGGCTGCTCGTGGACATCCCGGGCCGGCCCGGCGCGGCCGTGATCCTTTACCGGGCCATCAAGCCCCGCCACTCCTCGACTCCGCAAAATGGATCGCCTTGACGCAAGGACCAGGAATGACGGGCTTCTTAAGCAGGTTCTGAGAGTGCTTGCCCGCGCAGCGCACCGCCGGATCCCGAGGCGCAAGATCCTGGATTGAGAACCCCCGGAGTCGATCCCAGGAAGGTGGTGGTTGTGCCTGTCCTATGAGCGAGACAGGACTACTCCTGTTCCACTCGCAAGCCATCGATATGAACCAGATCGCCGGTGGACAGCGGGGTGTGTTGGCCCAGCACCGTCAGTCGCACCGCGTGCTTCCCGGCCGTGGGGAACTGGTGCTGCCAGACGCACACGCCCCAGATGTCGTCGGCGGAGAAGGTATCGACCACCTCGCCCGGCCGGTTGTCGATGCTGATGGCCAGCTTGCCACAGTCAGCGCCGAGCTTGGAGAACAGCAGCATTCGCCTGCCATCCACCACAAGCTCGGACGTGGCGCCATTGTCCATGCACGCGGAGATGGTGCCGGCGTGGGCTGGTGGTTGTGCGGTGTGGCTCCATGCGCCGGTGAAGGTCATGCCCGCTCCGGGAGCATCGTCAACTATCGTTGCGGCGGTTCCCGCCGTCGGCTTGAAGGCGGCCCTCGCCGAGAGGTTGCCGGCGCCATCCACGGTCACCATCTCATAGTTGGCGTGAGGGTCGGCTCCGGCGGAATGATCGAAGTAATAAGACC
>JBBQYD010000301.1:0-6648 GCA_038209025.1 Verrucomicrobiota bacterium
GGGTGGCCGCTCCTGGTGCATGGAGGCAAGGAACTGCCGTTCGCCGCGGGTCGAACCCCGGCTGCCCGACATCCGCGGACCGCCCTGGGTTTCAATAAAGGCTATCTGTATTTGGCGGAGGTGGATGGCAGGCAAGGCCAGCTTTCCGTTGGCATGACGTTCGCTGAACTGGCGAAGCTGATGTTTCAACTCGGCTGCACCGAGGCCCTCAACCTGGACGGCGGAGGTTCTTCAACCTTTTGGCTCCAGGGCAAAGTGATGAACTCACCGTCCGATAAGCGCCAGCGGTCCGTCGCCAATACGCTGCTCATCACCCGCACCGCCAACCTGCGCCGTGCGGACAAATGAACTATTTGCCTTGACCATCTGCGAGCCGGCGCTAGAAAGTTCAGTATGTCTCGTGCAAAAACGATCGCTCTTGTAGCGTTGGCCGCCTTATCCGGCATGGCGGCCACCGCAGAAGTGACTATTAACCGGGAGGGGGAACGGCTGCGCGTGGTCATCGACGGCCAGATTTTCACTGAATATTGGTATACCAACGTGCCGCGGCCGTTTTGTTACCCGGTGCTGGCTCCCGGCGGCATTCCGATCACCCGCAACTTCCCCATGAAGAAAGTGCCGGGGGAGCAAACCGATCACCCGCATCATCGTTCGCTGTGGTTCGCGCATGGCAGCGTGAACGGTCACGACTTCTGGAGTGAGCAAGGCAACTTCGGGCGCATCGTCCATCGCGCCTTCGACAAGGTAGAATCCGGCGCCAAATCAGGCACCATCAAAGCCCAAAACGATTGGATCACCGCCGCCGGGGAGATGGTGTGCCAGGATGAACGCGAACTGGTTTTTTCCAGCGTCGGCAAGGGCCCCGACGAAGTGCGCCTCCTGGATTTTAGCATCACGCTGATAGCCAGCAAAACCGACGTGGTGTTCGGTGATACGAAAGAAGGCACCATGGCTGTGCGCGTGGCCGAATCCATGCGGGTAAAAGGGGGCCTCAACCAGGGGCATATCCGGAACAGCCAGGGAATCACCGACGGCGCAACCTGGGGCAAGACCGCCGACTGGTGCGACTATTATGGCCCGGTGGATGGCCAGACCGTGGGCGTGACCATTCTCGATCATGCCCGGAACCCCCGGCACCCCACCTGGTGGCACGTGCGCGATTACGGGCTATTTGCGGCGAACCCGTTCGGCCGCCACGATTTTGAGTCTCTCAAGGACCAACCCAAAGCTGGCGATTTGCTCTTGAAGAAAGGAGGCCGGCTGACCTTTCGTTACCGCTTCGTCTTCCACCGCGGGGAGGCGAAAGCCGCGAAAGTCCAGGGGTGGTACGAGGAATTCGCCAAATAGAAGGGCTGGGCGAGGTCAGCAGGTTGTATCAGCGCACCAGCAGGACCAAGGGTTACCGCCGGGCGCTTCCATAGTCGCCCGCCCGGGTGGGTGCCAAAAACGATAACCGCGAACGGTTGCCGGTCAACTCACCGGCACAAGCGACACCCGTTCGCCTTTGTCATTTCGCGTGACACCCTGAGCGCGAGGGTCAAGGGTCAGTACGCCGTCCACCACGAATGCGTAACGGTGATGCCCGTGTTTCAGTTCCATGGTGATCAACCACGAACGATCAGGCATTTGTTTCATGGGGTGCGCGGCCGCATCCCAGGTATTGAAATCGCCAACCAGGCTGACAACTTTAGCCTGCGGAGCAAGGCAGACAAAATTGATCGCCCGCAGTGGCTTGTGATAATTTAAGGAAGGCATAGTCACTTCAAAGCGTTCTGCAAGATTGTCACCGCTGTGCGCCGGGCCTGCTCAGATTGCGCCTCAAGGCAACGATAGGTTTCGATCCAGCCGAGCGATTGCTCGTGGCGCTCGCGCCAGAGCGTTTTGAGCACGTGCTCGGTTCGCTCCACCTGCTGGAGGGCGGAGGATAGCGTTTCACCTTCTTCCGGCAGGTCGGTTATGTTCCCCACGAAGAACCGGCTGATTCGTTTTTCACGCAATACCGCCTGCAGAAGCATCACCACGGTTTGCTCGTACGGGAACCACCGGTCAGCCAATGTCTCGCGGAGGAATTCGTGCCTTATGGCAAAGAATTCCGACCTGGGCCGCTCGGTAAACTGGCGAATCTCATTGGCCTCTCCGGGGAACCACGTATAAAGAAGGGCGAAAGTGCCATAGGTGTCGATCAATTGCTTGGAATGCGCATGATCGGTGGCAATTTCCCCAATGCACAAATCCTGATCCAATTCCAGGATGATTTCCGGCAGATCATGCAGGCGGCTGAGCACTTCCTGCCCAATAGGCGAGCCATAGTTGAAATCTCCAGGAATCAGCCAATAGACATCGCCGGGTTGCCCGCGCTCGCATGCGGCACCCAATCCGCCATACCACATCTGGCAGGTATCCACGCACCAGGCGTCCAAAACGTCCGAGAACTTCTCCACCACGGACTTGCGGAATTGGCTGAACCGCTCATCGCTCTTGTGGGCAAAGTGAGTTTTCCGGTCCAATACCGTGACGGGCCGGCAGTATTTGGCCTTGTCACCGTCCAACCGTGCCACCAACCGGTACAAGGCCTCCAGGTCGGTGTAATGCGCGGGCTGACGAAAGGGATAAATCACGATGGGGTGGATTTTGCCCCGCAACGCCGAAATCGGTTTTCGGCCCGCCTCCTGAGTTGTTAATGCAGTTTGACCCATAATTTGAATGCTGCTGTTGATTGCGAATCGAAAACCTACCACACCGTTCGGCCGCCAGAACGCACCGTAAACAGCCGGTCCCCGGCATGCAACTATACTTTTCGACAATCACCCCGGCTGGACATTCGATCATTAAAGGCAACCGCGTCGGAATATTTGACGCCCGTGCCGCCAAAAATGTCCAAAGCCGATCCAATGGTCAGGTCCACCCGCCCCTGCCCCAGGGACTGAACAGTCTCCAGGTCGGCTAAAGATCGAGCCCCCCCGGCGTAGGTCGTCGGGATGGGGGTCCATCGGCCAAGCAGCCCCAGGAGTTCCTCATCCAAACCCCGGCAGAGTCCTTCCACATCCACAGCATGGATGAGAAACTCAGCGCACCATTGGGCCAGGTCTCCAAGGGACTCCCGGTCCACCTTCAGGTGCGTGAACTTCTGCCAGCGGTCCGTCACCACAAAATATGCCGCGCCCCGTTTCCGGCAGCTCAAATCCAGCACCAGGCGCTCGCGCCCCACCACCTTGTTCAGGTGCCGCAGGCGAGCCAAATCCACGTGCCCATCAAGGAAGACCCAGGAGGTGACAATCACGTGCGAGGCGCCGGCCTCCAGCCAGGACGCTGCGTTATCGGCGTTGACGCCGCCTCCCAACTGCAACCCCTGCGGGTAAGCGTGCAGCGCTTCGCGCGCTTGCTCGTCATTTCCCGCGCCCAGCATAATCACGTGCCCGCCGACAACTCGATCCTCTCTATACAACTCTGCGTAGTAGCGCGCCGGCTGTTCGGAGACAAAATTGACGCGTGGGCCAGCCTGACCGGCCGCCAGTGTGCCCCCAACAATCTGCTTCACTTTGCCTTCGTGAAGATCAATGCACGGACGAAACATGCGCAGCAGCGTACGGCTGCGCGGCTTTGGTGCAAAGCACGTTTTTGCAGGACGTGCCGGCCGGTGGGCCCGGGGCTCACCGGACCAGCCACGTAATCAACGGCGCGAAGGCCAGGCTCGGCAGATAATCGGCAAGCTCAATCTTCTTTATCTGCAAGATCACCAAAGCAACCGAGAACACCAGGAGCCCGCCCACGGCGTTGGTCGAGTCAATTAAATTATGCGCGGCCAAAAGCGGACGGACAACCTCATGGGCCAGCAGATAAATGGTGCCTTGGAAGGCCAGCACCGAAATGGCCGAGAGCATGACACCCCACCCGAAGAGCATTACAAATCCCATGGCTGCAAGGCCATCCACGATGCCCTTGATGACCAGGGGAGCGAAATAGCCGGTAAGCCCGTCCTGGATGGCTCCGAACATGCCGAGCGGCGCCGCGCAAAACAAGACCGCGCACACTTTGAACCCCTCCCCTGCCCCAGGCTTGGCTTGGCGTCCGGCAGCTTCAATGGCTTCCCTTGCCCCAGCGCCGAGGCGGTTTGAAAGCTTCTGCAACCGCAGTAACCTCCCGCATAGCTTTCCCAACATCAACGCCAGGATAACAATAAGCATTTGGCGCAGTATCTGAAGGAAGCTGCCGTTAGTGCTGAGCCAAGTCAACCGCAGCCCGTAGAAAACGGTAAACGCCCCGATAGTGACCTTCAAGAATGACTCATTGGCCGGGGTAATCCCCCGTTTCCGGACCAGCCCAACGGCCACACCCGCCAGGATTCCGGCCACATTCAAAATCGTCCCTACCATGCCTGCGGACTGAACCATGGTTCAGTCCGTATTCCAAGCAGAATTCGAGCCGGCAAACCGATTAACCGGATGGGAACGGAGTAGTTCACCCCACTTCCCACCTTCCCGGGAAGACCTATCCTTTCCGCCGAACGGAAAATCAGGCTTATCGAAAAACGACTTCGAATATTAATGATAGAGGACGAGGAGCTTGATGCTGCGCTCGTGGAACATGCGTTAAGGACAGGGGGGTTCAGCTTCACTTCCACTCGCGTCCAATCTGAGGAGGAGTACCTGCGGCAATTGGAGAAGTTCCGGCCCTCGGTCATACTTTCGGACCATGGTCTGCCGGCTTTCGACGGCTTCACGGCGTTATCCATCGCACAGAAGAAGGTGCCCGATGTCCCTTTTATCTTCGTAACGGGCTCCCTGGGCGAAGAAATGACCATTAAGGCATTGAAAAGCGGCGCCGCAGACTTTGTTCTGAAACACCAACTGGCGGCGTTGCCGTCGGCTGTGCATCGAGCGCTGCGCCAGGCAGAGTTCCGCAGGGAACATCGCAAAGCCGAGGCAGCGCTCCATTCCAGCGAAGAGAACTACCGGGGCCTCGTTGAGCTATCACCGGATGCGCTCCTTGTCGTAAGCGAGGAGGTGATCGTTTTTGTCAACTCGTCCGGGGTCAAGCTCTTCGGCGGTGAAGCGGCGGCGGACCTGATCGGCAAGCGTTTTGCCGAACTCGTGTGTCCAGAAAACGCCTCCAGCGTGAGCGAGCAACTGCGGCAAATGATCGGCACCGGCAAGCCGGTCTCCTTCCGCGAGCAGAGAATGCTCTGTTTGCGCGGGAAGATCCTGGCCGTGGAAGCGGCGGCAGCCCCGCTGATCTACGCGGGCAAACAAGCCGCCCAGGTGATCGTGCATGATATCAGCGACCGCATGATGGCCGAGGCCCAGATTCGCCGACTGAACGTGGACTTGGAACGTCGCGTCGCCGAGCGCACCGTCGAGCTCGAAGCCGCCAACAAGGAAATGGAGGCGTTCAGTTACTCGGTGTCGCACGACCTTCGCGCGCCGTTACGCCATATCGAGGGGTTTGTGGAAATCCTGGTGACCGCCAAAGGGCCCGCACTCGATGATGAAACTCAAAAGCTGCTCCAAACCATCGCCGATTCCACCAAGCAAATGGGGCGCCTGATCGATGACCTCCTCGCCTTTTCAAAAACGGCCCGGGCGCAGTTGCACAGCACGAACATCCGCCTGGGAGACCTGGTGCAAATGTCCCTGCGAGACCTGGAGCCTGAAACCAAGGACCGCGTGGTGGAGTGGTCGATCTCCGAGCTGCCTGAAGTCCGCGGTGACCCCGCGCTCCTCCGGCAAGTGATTCTCAATTTGTTATCCAACGCGCTCAAATACACCCGCCCGCGCAACCCGGCCCGGATCGAGGTCGGCGTCGGCACCAATGAGAACGAACATGTTATTTATGTCGCCGACAACGGCGTTGGCTTTGACATGCGCTACGCTCACAAGCTGTTTGGGGTTTTTCAAAGGCTTCACCGCACCGCGGATTTCGAAGGCACGGGCATAGGCCTCGCGAATGTCCGGCGCATCATCCACCGGCACGGAGGCCTAACCTGGGCCGAAGGAGCGCTAAACCAGGGGGCGACTTTTTACTTCTCGTTGCCAAGATAGCACTCCGTCAGAAACCAGGAGGTGGCGCGAACCCACGCTGGCCATTTTCCTGCCATCCGCGTTAGGAAGTCTGCGCGTCTTTACGCATCCCTTCCCGCTCTGTCTCGGTTCGTCAAGTTGGGGAAAACTCCAACCGCCGCGTATTTCGTCTTGCCTGACGAAGCCAGCCGGGCTTTTCTAGGGGTGGCAAACCCTAAAATATGAAGAAGCTCAACATCGGACTGATTGGTTACGGTTTCATGGGCCGCGCTCATTCAAACGCTTTTCGCAGAGCCCCCAACTTTTTTGATCTGGATTTTGAACCGGTGCTGCAAGCCGTCTGCGGCCGTGACCACGGCAAAGTGTCGGCCTTCGCCAACCGCTGGGGCTACCGCTCCTGTGAGACGGACTGGCGCAAATTGATCGCCCGCGAAGATATTGACCTGGTGGATATCGCGTGCCCCAATGACATGCACCGTGAGATCGCCATAGCCGCTGCCCGCGCGGGCAAGATGATCATGTGTGAAAAGCCGCTCGCCATGAACACCAAGGAGGGCAAACTAATGATCCAGGCGGTGGAGAAGGCCAAGGTACCCAACATGGTCTGGTATAACTACCGGCGCATCCCGGC
>JBBQYD010000302.1:0-6646 GCA_038209025.1 Verrucomicrobiota bacterium
GGCGCTCTTCCGGCAAAAATTTATGGTTCCCACCCGGTGCCGGACTGCCGCCCAAACGGCAGTTGATGGCGCGCGACCTTATTATTATTCCGAGCCCTGGCTGGTCAGAGATACTTTGCCAGCTCTGCTTCGCTCTTCGCCCAGACTTCTTTATGCAGGGAATTCCCATGGGAATCGATCGTGACAATGACCGGGAAGTCCACTACTTCGAACCGCCAGATCGCTTCCGGTGCGCCAAATTCTTCCATGAAATAGACGTTTGGCACGCTTCTTATGGCTTCAGCGAGCACTTGGGCGGCACCTCCCACCGCGTGGAGATAGACACAGCCGTATTCCCGGCAGGCCTGCAAGGTCTTTTCCCCCATGCCGCCCTTGCCGATCACGCCGCGCAACCCAAAATCCCGAATGACCTGCCATTGGTAAGGCTCCTCCCGGATGGAGGTGGTGGGACCTGCGGCGACGCACTTCCAGTTTCCTTGCGCATCTTTCACCACCACCGGGCCGCAATGGTAGAGAACACCGCCTTGAAAACTCACTTCGGCCGGGAGTCGCCCGCCTTCGTGCAGGTACTTGTGAACGGCATCGCGCCCAGTGAACACCGTGCCGCTGAGCAACACCTGGTCGCCAACCTTCAAGTCGCGAACGGCGGCTTCGGTCATGGGAGTAGATAGTTTTACCATATATAGGTTTTCAGTAGAGCCAGTTCTTGATGGCGCCGTTGGCATCGAGTGTTACTCCCTGACGACGATAAGCCCAGCACATGTAGCTGATGCTTACAAAGAAAGAAGCTGGCAAGCGGTTCAGCACCCCGATTTTCGCGCCTAGCAGGGTAGTTTGCCCGCCGAACCCCATCGGACCGATGCCCAGTTTGTTGGCGGTTTCCACGATGTCCTGCTCCAGTTTGTCCAGCTCGGGGTTCGAATTGCGGTCGGGGATTTTGCGGAGCAGTTGCTGTTTGGAATGTTCGTAGCCGGTTGCCCGGTCTCCGCCGATGCAAACGCCCAGGACGCCGGGCCCGCACCCTTTTCCCTGCGCCTGGAGCACCGCATCAAGTATGACCTTGCGGCAGCCATCCAAATCACGGTTGGCTTTGAGCTTTTCATTCGGGAGTGAATACTGGGCCCCCACGTTTTCGCAGCCACCACCTTTCAGGATGAGGCGCACGTTTACCGCGGGTGACCGATGCTGGTGAAAATGCGTCACGGGAGAACCAGGCCCCACATTGGTTCCATCGTTCTTGCCCGTTATGGAATCCACGGAGTTTTGCCGCAAATAACCTTTCCTGGTGGCCAGCTTGACGGCCTCGCGAGCCGTCTCATCAAAGGCAAGCTGGTCATAACCAGCGGGGCAATCCACATAAAAAATAATGGTGCCGGTATCCTGGCATATCGGCTGGGACTTGTTCCTGGCGAGGGCGATGTTTTGATCAATGATCTGCATCGCGCTTTCGGCGATGGTGCCCTTCTTCTCACGTTCCAGGGAGGACAGGATAGCTTCATGCACATCCGCGGGTATTTCCGCTGATGCGCGTCTAATCAGCTCCAACAAAGACTCAGACAAATTCATCACGATAAACCCTAAAGGCGCGGCGCTTCCAAGTCAACCAACACCCGCGAAATGCACCCCGGTGGCAGCCTCGTGTGGGGCAACGCGTTGGGTTGACGTTTGGAGCGGAAAAAGTCACAGTCAGTGGTGGTGAAGACAGCCTTTTCCTGGTTTCCTTGGTTGCTGTTGGCTGCGGGTCTGCCGTGCGGAGCGCCGGCCGGCATCACTATCGATCCCTGGACGCCGATTTTCAAAGGCGTGTTGTTTGCCACCGGCCAGGCGGACACCAACGAGGTCCGGGTGCAAAAGGTCAGCGCGGTCCGCATTGATTTGTGGGATGCGAATGTGGAATTCTTTTCCACGCCTTCCAATGGGGACGCCTTGCGCGAGACGTATGGTCAAACCACAACTGCCTTCGTGAACAGTTATGGGGTGAAGCTGGGCGTGAACGCGAACTTCTTTTCGCCTGTCTCCACGACTCCCAACGAGCCCCGTGACCTGGATGATCTCGCCGTGTCACAGGGGGACATCGTTTCTCCCGCCAGCGGAGCAAGAGTCCTTTTGCTCATCTCGCGCGGCAACCAGGTCACACTTACGAAAACGCCACCGGCGAGTTATACAAACATTTGGACGGCGGTGGCGGGGTCGGACATGATTCTGGTGAATGGGGTTCCGCAACTGGCGGGATGCACAACTTCCTTCTGCGGTCCGAATCCCAGGACGGCGGTGGGGCTGTCACAAAATGGGCGATACCTGTATTTGATGATCCTGGATGGCCGGCAGCCTGGTTGGAGTGATGGGGCCACGCTCCTGGAGACCGGCCAATGGCTGCTGCGGTTGGGAGCCTGGAACGGGGTGAACCTGGATGGCGGAGGATCCTCTGCCATGGCCAAAATAGAGTCTGGCGCCGCCGTGCTGTTGAATCGCCCAGCCGGCGGAGTCCAGCGGGTGAATGGCAATCACCTTGGCCTGTTCACCCGGGATATTGCTCCGGTGCTTTCAGAAGGACCCGCCAGTCAGACAGTGTTGATTGGCACCAATGTGACGCTGAGCGCCAAGGCCGGCGGCACGACGCCCTTGCGGTATCAGTGGCGGTGGAATGGCACGAATCTACTGGGTGCCACCAAAGATAATTATGTCATCAACAACGTTCAGGCGGCGCAGGCGGGGAGTTTCACAGTAGTGATCAGCAACGCGGTGGGAGCCGTCACGAGTGCGCCGGCAATTCTCAACGCGCACTATGCCTTGGCCGCGCCCTATGTGACCGGGGGCGCCATTGCGCGGGTGCCTGACCAGGCTTCTTATGCTCCCGGCACAACCGTCACGTTAAGCCCACAACCGGACCCGGGGTTTTCGTTTGCCGGGTGGTCGGGGGCGATCCAGGGGCGCGGCACGCCCCAGGCGGTGGTTATGAATGGCCACAAAACCGTCGCCGCGGCGTTCCTCGGGCAGCCCTCCGAAATCATCCTCGATAATACAAACGCGTCGTTAACCGGCGCTTGGACGGCTTATGCCAACCCGGGCGATGGCTACGGCGGGAATTTCTATGATGCACCGGCTGTCCCAACTACGAGTGTCCCTACGCATCTGGCTGTTTACCGGCCAAACATATTCACCCCTGGCAAGTATGCCGTCTATCTTTGGCACCCCACAGATGCGACTCGCAGCACAAAGGCGCCCTGGACCGTGGGCTTCGACGTGGGAACAGCCAGCACGACGGTCAATCAATCAACTTCGGGCGGACAATGGCGGCTGGTTTTCCCCGGAAAGAATTTCCTGCGCGGGTCGAATGGCTTCGTGCGGGTGAGCAACAACGCGGGAGGTTCCGGCCAGGTAGTTGCGGACGCGGTGAAGATCGCATTTGGGACTGCTCCGGAGATCGTGACACCCCCCGCGGACCAGGCGGCGCTGGAGGGCGAGCCGTGCGGCCTGGCCGTGGTCGCCGCAGGCTCCGAGCCTTTAGCGTACCAATGGAGGTTTAACGGGATGGAGGTGCCGGGGGCCGAGGGAGCGGATCTGAGTTTTCACGGTCTGCGCGCGGCCCAGGCAGGAAACTATGAGGTGGTGATAACAAACCATTTCGGAAGCATAACCAGCCGGGTGGCGAAAGTGATCATGGGTTACAGACTGGACACGTTTGGCACCATCGGCGGCCATTTGATGAAAGCGCCGGAACAACCCGGCTATCAGCCGGGTGCCAGCGTGGTTCTTAGCGCCCAGGCCGACCCGGGCTTTGTTTTCACGGGTTGGGCCGGAGACGCGAGCGGGACGAAAAACCCCATGACAGTTTTCATGACCAACCACCAGACAATCGCGGCGCAGTTCACCGGCGCTGTTGCGGATATCATTCTGGACAGTGTCGAGGCGGAGTTTTGGGGCGCTTGGATCGCTGGAACGTCCGCCGCCGGGCGGTATGGAACAAACTATCATTTTGCTGATACAGCCGGGGGGAGTGCCACCGCTCGTGCCACTTACCGCCCGATGATCAAAACGCCCGGATTTTACGATGTTTATATCTGGTACCCCCAGGGGAGCAATCGCGCGCTAAACGCTCCATGGCTCATTACCTGGGATGGCGGAAGTGAGGTGATTTACTGGAACCAGCAAAGCAACGGAGGAGGCTGGCGCTTGCTTGCCAGCTCAAAACCGTTCGCGCGGGGAACAAATGGTTGTGTGAGTTTATCAAACGCTACGGGTACCAGCGGTTCAGTTGTCATAGCCGACGGCGTCCGCTTGGCGTTTGTCTATCCCGATACCCGGCCCCCAAGCATCCAGCCAGCCCTGGCCCAGGGGAGCGGAGGCCTGGAACTGCGAATTAGCGGAACCCCGCGCACGATGTGCTGGATCGAGAGTTCGCCCGACCTCGTGGGCTGGCGAATGGAAACAAACTGGCCGAACTTCGATGGCAGCTTCAAGGTGGTTCAACCGCTCTCAGCAAACAGCGGCCGGCAGTTTTACCGGGTGCGCTGTGCGCCTTGATTTCCGCTGAAGCAGTCGATGGTTTTGGAGCGGCTGATTCTCAGCTAGAGAAATGTTTGGAAAAATCCCGGATTGCCATGTGGCGTCAATGATGGTCTTATCATCCACAGAAAAACCCTTATGAGAACAAATTCTATTTTCACGGCGATGCCAGGCCTCGCCATAACTGGAATCGTTGCGTTGTCGTTGCTGGCCGTGCGGGTGTCGGCCGCGGAGGCTCCTGAGCCATCCAGCATCTTCAACGGAAAGGATCTTGCGGGGTGGGTCGCGCCTGAGCCCAACCCTTTTTGGAAGGTCCAGGACGGGGTGTTGATCGGCGAAAATGACGCGGCGCTCAAGGGGCACGTCTTGCGAACGGCTGAAACGTACCAGGATTTTGTCATCGAGCTGGAGGCGCGATGGACGGGGGAGATCGACAGCGGGATCATTTTTAGAAAGCCTGAGCTTCAACTTCAGTTCGGCGTCTCGCGCAGTTTGAAAAAGGACATGACCTGCTCGTTCTACACCGGCGGACAGGATAAGTACCCGGAGGCCGGGCGTGCCAAAGGCCTGGAAAGCGTCATGAAGGAGGGTGCATGGAATAAAGTCAAACTGCAGGCCAAAGGCGATAGTTTCATCGTTTGGCTGAACGGCCAGCAGGTAACGGAGTATCGAAACGCCAAATACCCGGCCGCCGGGCCGGTGGGCCTCCAGATTCATCCCGGGCTGAAGATGAAGGTGGAGTTTCGAAATATCAGGATCGCCAGGCTGAACTAATGCTTGAGCCTGACGTGAGTTCGGTCGTTGGCCTTAAATACCGTTGAAAGACCGTGCGTTGATCATGGGTGGGATATGACGACAGCGAATAAGGTCACCATATTCCGGATGCTTTTGATCCCGTTTTTTGTGGTCGAAGTGCTGTACTTTGGACGAAATGGGCACGAGTTGCATCGGATTCTGGCGATCGTTTCTTTTGCCATGGCTTCAGTGTTCGATGGCGTGGATGGCTTCATTGCGCGCAGGTACAACCAGCGGAGCGAATTGGGCGCCATCCTCGATCCGTTGGCCGACAAGCTGTTGCTTGTTTCCGCCATTGTCCTGCTGAGTTTGGATCACGAGCCGCACTTCCATACCATTCCTTTGTGGGTGACGGGAACGATCCTGGGCCGGGACGTCATGCTGTTGTTGGGATGGATCGTGATTCAGTTGCTGGTTGGAAAGGTCAAAGTGCGCGCCCGGTTCATCGGGAAAATAGCCACGGTCCTGCAGATGGCCATGGTCCTTTGGATTCTGTTGCTTTTTGATTCGCGCTGGCTGCTTTACCTCACCTCCGCCGCGGCTCTTTGCACGGCGATCTCAGGTCTGCTATATATAACTGACGGCGTGCGGCAGTTGAGCGCGCATCCGGCGAGTCTGCCATCGAAAGACCGGAGCGGCGATCAGCCTCTCTCGTGAGGCAGAGCGGGCGAGGCGCAATCGGGCAGGCCGTTTTGGTTCATCAGCCATGGCTAAAACGATACAATTGAAACTGAAAGAAGGGGATCCCGCTCCCGGGTTCACCGCCACCGCCAGTGGCGGAACGCGAGTAAGCCTGGAGCAATTTAAAGGGAAACACCTGGTTCTGTATTTTTATCCCAAAGACGACACCCCCGGTTGCACGCGCGAAGCCTGTGGTTTTCGGGATATTTACGACGCATTCGCGGCCAAAGGCGCACTCGTGCTGGGGGTGAGCACCGATAGCATAAAAGCCCACGACAAGTTTTCTCTGAAACGCCAATTGCCGTTTCTGCTCCTGGCGGACGAGGATCATGCGATCGTGAAAGCATACGGCGTCTGGGGCGAAAAAACCTTCATGGGCCGGAAATATCAAGGGACCCACCGGGTCACCTTTCTGATTGGGCCAGACGGTGTGATCCGGAAGATTTGGCCGGGGGTCAAACCGGATGAGCATCCGCAGGAGGTGCTGGCCGCCATTTGACACCCGTTTCTCTTGGGTTAAAGTAGCGACTGAATTTGAAGAGACGACATCAACTCGGAAACTAAACACAACCTATGCCAATACCTGTCGGTTCGAAAGCCCCGGACTTTACGCTCAAATCCAAGCAAGCCGCCGGCCTGGTGGACGTGAAATTAAGCCAGAATT
>JBBQYD010000303.1:0-6625 GCA_038209025.1 Verrucomicrobiota bacterium
CCGCGATTGAACACGGTCAAACTGCCGAAATTGTTCACTTAAGAATCCAGCCGGTTGCTTTGGACGCCCCGACACCTTCAATGATGAGTCGTCCCAGCCCCATCCTCGTCGTGCTGGCAGATCAGCATTGTAAATACTGCCGTCAGCAGCATGAAAACCAGCGCCTGCACAATCCCCACCAGCAGTTCCATGAAGTAAAATGGGATCGGAATCAACACCCGACCCAGCCAGCCCGGCATCAGGTTCGCCATTGATTCCAACATGTTTTCGCCCGCAAATATGTTCCCAAAAAGCCGGAAGCTTAATGATATCGGCCGGAACAGGATCGATACCACTTCCAGCAGCCCCACCGCCATGAAGACGACCACCATCAGCACTTTCAGAAATCCTGTGGTCTCCCCCTTCGGCGCAAATAGATGCTTCAAGAACCCCATCGGACCGTTCGCCTGGAAGGCCCATATCGTCCAGAAGACAAAGAAGATCATCGACATCGCCAGAGTCATGTTCAGGTCCGCGTTCGCCCCTCGGAACCACGGCTCCGAAACCCGAAATCCGTGGTCGCCATGCACTCCATACCCGATCGTTCCCACCCCGGGCAAGAGCCCCAGCCAGTTCGACCAAAGGATGAAAATGAAGATGGTCGCAAAAAACCAAAAGGTCTTCTTCACCAGCTCGTTGCCAATGATTCCTTCCAAAAATGTGTAAAGGCTTTCCACCAGCCATTCCACGAAGTTCTGCGCGCCAGACGGCACCATCAGCATCCGCCGCGTTGCTAATTGCGCAAACACGATCAGCACCAGCGCCACGATCCACATCACCAACATGGAGTTCGTGATGGGAAATCCCCCGATGTTCCACAACTCGACAGCCTTGGCGGTCAACGCATGCTGCCCCGCCCCGCCTGCCGGCCCGTGAGCCGTCTCGGCAGCGGACAGTTGCGCCAAGCCACCCAACCCAGCCGCCAGACTCACACAGACTATTCTTACAAATCGCATCTTGACCAATAAAATAAGGAAAAGGCACGATGCGTGCCCCCTATGTCAACCATAATTACTGAAGTCCGGCAAACTTGCATCAACACCCTCGCTTTCACAAGGGTTTTTTTGAAAAAAATGCTTCCGTATAGATCACCGTCGCCTGCCGCTCCCTCACGATTCGCCCAAACGGCAACCGCTTGTCCCCGTTCAGTGCTCGAATCAACGACTCCTGCTTGTCCTCACCCGCCACCAACCCCCACACCGCTCGCGCTCCGATAATCGCCTCGTAGGTCAGCGTCACTCGCTCCGGTGGTGGCTTTGGTCCAATCACGGCCCGGTAGGCCGCCGCCGCATCCTGGGCTGGCAGGTGGTCTCGGCGTCCCAAATCCCGCCCCTGCGGCGGCGCCCCCTCCTCCGCCTCCCGGGGGAACAACGACGCCGCATGCCCATCCTCACCCATCCCCAGGAAAATCATATCCAACATCGGCAAACCCAGCAAGGTCCTGGCCCGTACCACCTCCCGCAACTCGCGCTCCGCCTCGCGGGCGGCTGTCCCTGGGTCCGCCTCACCCCGTATCCGGTGAACCCGCTCCGCGCTGATCCCCAATGGCCCAAGCAGATGCTCCTCTGCCCGCCGATAATTGGACTCCTCTCTCTCGGGTGCCACGCAGCGCTCATCCGCCCAGAAAAAGTGGACATATTCCGGCACCTTTAACCCCATCTCGTGCTTCTGCCGGAGAACGTCAAAAAACCGCACCGCGATGCGCCCGCCTGACAGCGCCACCGCATAAACCGGCTTGGGATTCAGGTTGAGCTGCACCAGCCAGTCAGTTGCGGCGCCCTCACACATCGCCACCGCATCATCATAAGATTTGAGTTCAAACATCACTCCCCCCTTAATTCTACGTCCCGTTTGCTTCCCCTTCACCCCTCCGGATTATGCCACGCACGACCGTCCCGCTGAATCAATTCATCAGCGGCTTGCGGACCCCACGTCCCTGCGGAATAGAACTCCGGGTTCCCCAGCGGCTTCCCGGCCCAAGAGGCCCGGATGCTGTCAACCAACTCCCAGGCTGTTTCCACCTCGTCACGCCGGATGAATAACGTCGCATCTCCGGCAATCGCCTCCAGCAACAACCGCTCGTAGGCCTCGGGTGTATAAGCACCAAACTCTGCGTCATAGCTGAAATCCATCCGCACCGGCCGAACTTCCACGCTATTCCCCGGCACCTTGCCGTTCATCCGCAGCGTAATGCCTTCATCCGGCTGCAACCGCAACGTCAATGTATTTTGCCCCAGTTTCGGACCGCACTGCGCCGCGTACAAAACATGCGGCGTTGGGCGAAACTGGATCCGCACCTGGCTGGAGCCCTGCGTCAGGCGCTTTCCAGTTCGCAAGTAAAAGGGAACGCCCGACCAGCGCCAATTGTCGATCAGCAGCCGCAACGCCACATACGTTTCCACATTCGAGCCCGGTCCCACCTTTTCCTCCTGCCGGTAACCCCCATGGACCGCTCCGTCCACCACCCCGGCAAAGTATTGTCCCCGCACCACCTGACGCGACACATCTTCCAGGGTCATCGGCCGGATCGACTGCAGCAGCTTCACCTTTTCATCACGAATGGCTTCCGCGGCCAGGGACACCGGAGGTTCCATGGCCACCAGCGCCAGAACCTGCAACAAATGATTCTGCACCATGTCCCGCAACGCCCCGGCTTCCTCATAATACCCGCCGCGGCTTCCCACCCCCTTGGTCTCCGCCACCGTGATTTGCACATGGTCAATCGAATCCCGCGTCCAGAGCCGCTCAAAGATTGAGTTCGCGAACCGGAACATCAAAATGTTCTGCACCGTCTCTTTCCCGAGGTAATGGTCGATGCGGAACACCTGCTTTTCACCGGCGAACTGGGTCAATTCATGATTAAGCTGCCGGGCCGAAGCCAGGTCATGCCCGAAAGGTTTTTCCACCACAAGGCGCTGCCAGCCGCAAGGCGCGCGTTTATGCAGCAACCCCACAGCTTCCAGGTGCTCCACCGTCGCCGCAAACTGGCTCGGCGAAACCGCCAGGTAAAACAGCAGGTTCCGCCTCACTTCCTCCGTCTCCCCGCCCCCAATCATCTCGCATAACCCCTCGTAGTCCACCCGCTCCGCGAGGTCCCCCCGGCAATATGAAATCTGCCGTTCGAATTTACTCCACACCACCGCGTCGATGGGTTGCGCCGGCGAATACCGTGCCAGGGCCTCCCGCAGTTCCGCCCGCCAACTCTCATTGGTTTTCTCGCGCCGCGCAAAACCGATAATCCGCGTGCCCGGCGGGATTTGTTCCTCTTTGAAAAGATGATACAGCGCGGGGATCAGCTTCCGATAGGTCAGGTCGCCGCTGGCGCCGAAGATCACGATGCTGCACGGCTCCAACTTCCGCCGCGCCTCGCCCAGACGGCAGATCATCAATTCATCCAGGTTTTCACTCTGATGCACGTCGAACCATTATCGATATTCGTCTTTTACGCAAACGATTGTTGTTCGCCGTAAGCCCAGCCGGGTCCTGCGCGAGCCGGCGTTGTCGTCGATGTCTCCACGCGGCGGACCGGATGGCCGTCGTCTTCCCGCCCCAATAGGAACATTTCTATTAAGTTGGCGCCAGGACCTGTTCATTTAGCTCCGCCAAAAGCAATGCGGATCTTGGCCTTTGGGGTTTTCAACTGTAGGCTTTGATCTGATGTCGCGTGAATACGTTTTGCGGCCGTTCCGCAAACCCACAAACCTCCAAATTGATTATGCCGGCGAACTGAACGAACAACAGTTCGCGGCCGCCACCGCGGAGCCGGGTCCAGCCCTGGTGATCGCGGGCGCGGGTTCGGGAAAGACGCGCACGCTGATTTACCGTGTGGCGTATCTGCTGGAGCAAGGCATCCCGCCTGATCGCATTCTGCTGCTGACCTTCACGAACAAGGCGGCCAAGGAAATGATGCGCCGGGTCGCGGACCTGCTGGGCCAGGAATTGCCGGAGCTTTGGGGCGGGACGTTTCACTCGATCGGGAACCGCATCCTCCGGCAGAACGCACTCAAACTGGGATTCCAACGGGACTTCACCATTTTTGACCGGGATGACTCCGAAGAACTGATTTCCGCGTGCGTGTCGGAAACCAAAATCGAGGTGGAAAAAAAGCTCTTCCCAAAGGCGGCGGTGCTGGCGGACATTTTCTCGATGGCGGTGAACACCCACAAAAGCATCGCGGAGATAATTGAATGGCAGCACCGGGACTTTTCTGATCTGACGGAGGTCATTGCGACGCTTCAAGGGGTTTACGCGAAGCGCAAGCAAAACGCCAACGCGATGGATTTTGACGACCTGCTGGCGCTGTGGCTGAAGCTGCTGAGAGCGGACCAGGAGGTGAGGGAGCATTACCAGCGGCGGTTCCAGTTCATTCTGGTGGATGAGTATCAGGATACAAACCGGCTGCAGAGCGACTTGATCGACCTGCTCGCGGAGCGGCATCACAACCTGATGGTGGTGGGGGACGACGCGCAGAGCATTTACGCCTGGCGGGGGGCGAATTACGAAAACATCATCCGTTTCCCGGAGCGCTACCCGGAAACAGCGATCTTCAAGATCGAGATCAATTACCGGAGCACGCCGGAGATTCTCCAGGTTGCGAATGCCACCATCAAGCAAAACCTGAACCAGTTTCCCAAGCAACTGGCACCGGCCAAGAAGCCGGGTGTGAAGCCGGTGGTGGTTCCGTGCGAGGAGTCCTCGCAGCAGGCGGCCTTCGTGGCGCAGCGGGTGCTGGAGTTAAGGGACGAAGGCGTCAGCCTGAACGATATCGCGGTTCTGTACCGGGCACATTATCACGCGATGGAACTGCAAATGGAGCTGACGCGGCGGGGGATCCCGTTCAGCATCACCAGCGGGATACGCTATTTTGAACAGGCCCATATCAAGGATGTAGCCGCTTTTCTAAAGCTGGTGATGAATCCGCGGGAAGAACTGAGCTTCAAACGGCTGGCCAGAATGCTGCCGGGAATCGGAGGCAAGGGAGCGGAAAAACTTTGGCATGGGTACGCGGCGCAGCTCCCGCCCGGACCGGGCGGCTTCTCCGTGGCGCACGCACTGCAGACCTGCGCCAAACTGGCTCCTAAAAAGGCCGCCGCAAGCTGGACTCAGTTGGCCATCACCATGGCGCAACTGGAGCATCCAGACAATCGCGGGGTGCCCTTCAAAATGATCAAGATTGTCCTGGAAGCGGTTTACGAGGACTACCTGAAAGAGACCTTCCAGAACTACCAGGTGCGCCTTGAGGACCTCCAGCAGTTCGCGGTGTTCAGCAGACAATTTGCGGGCCTGGAAGAGTTTCTCTCCCAACTGGCGTTGCTTACCAATGTGGAGAGCGAGCGCCAGGAAGCTTCGAATGTCGATGAGGAGCGGCTGCGGCTGTCCTCCATTCACCAGGCCAAAGGTCTGGAGTTCAAGGTGGTGTTTATCATCATGCTTTGTGAAGGGCTCTTTCCCTCACATCGGTCACTGGAATTCCCGGACGCCGTCGAGGAAGAAAGGCGGTTGATGTATGTGGCCGCGACGCGAGCACGGGATGAATTGTATCTGACCTATCCCTTGATGCGGCTGTCGTATGACCGTTCGCAGCCCAGCCGACAGCTACCCTCACGATTCCTGCAGGAAATTCCCCCGGAGTTGCTGGATGAATGGAACGTGCGTAAGTATTACTGACGACCGCCCTTCAACCGCTTGAGATCCTCAGCCAGGAACTGGGCGACGTCCTTGAACCTGGCAACGTTGGACGGGTTGATATCCATGAGGGTTTGATGCGCCTCCAGGCAGGCGCGGGTGATTTCCTCACGAGTGGATTCGGCGGGCACGTGAGCGACGGTTTGAGCGTCGGCAGGCAGCGCCAGAGGACCGTCCGCCAGCTTGAAAAGGTGCAAGACCCCAAGATTCTCAAGCAACTCGGTGATTCGGGAGCTGGGGTTCAACAGTTCGAGGACAGGTGCCTCGGCGGATTTGTGCGGTCCGGACATGTTCAAGCCGAACCCGGCGAGCACTCCCAGGAACGTGCTGTCCATTAGTGAACATTCGGAAAGTTCGAGCACGAACCAGGCGTAGCCGCGCTGGTGCAGTTCGTTGACCACAGTTCGGAAACCGATGCTGGTCGTGAACGTGGCGCGACCGATGACCCTGATGCAGGCGAACTCTTTGCCTGTCAAAATCAGCATTTTGGCTGAGGACGTACTCATGTGTGTCAACTGACAATTTGCACCAAAGTTTGCTGCAACACCAGCGCCTCCTCCAGGCCGCTGGAAACCAGGCGCCGGTTGCACTGGAGCAACAAATCCATGGCGCGGACCAACTCGGCTTGCGAGTAGCGGTTCGCCTGGGGCAGAGCCTTGTAAAGCACGTACGGATTTATGGCAAGCGGATTAAAGCGGCGGTCACGCGGCAACCGTTCGACGGGCGCCTGCTGGAGCTGCGCTTTGAACCGATTGTAATCCCCGTCGCTTTTTACCCAGCCCTCGCGAATCATTTCCTTGAGCAGGATCATGGCGCGCACTTTCGAAATGAGGCCGTATAAAAGACCAATCCCGCTTTTATTGGGATCGAGCTTCACCTCCCACAACTCCTCATCCAGCCG